>CAYUBU010000154.1:0-5381 GCA_964443105.1 uncultured Nitrospirota bacterium | reverse complement strand
CCTGACGGAGTTGGCCATGTCACCAATCCAGGTGGTGGTCTCGCTGATTGTCATCACCCTCTTTGTGCCTTGCATCGCATCCCTGATGATCCTCTTCAAGGAGAGGGGCTCCCGGGAGGCCGTGCTGATCTGGGGCGGCTCCTGGGTCGCGGCCTTTCTTGTGGGCGGCATCGTAGCTCAAGTTTTGATGTAAGGGCGTTGACATGTTCAAAAACCGCAGAAAGAAAAGTGTATCAAAGACGGCGCAAGCCCGGTGTCCCCGCTGTCGATATGTGCTCGACCGACCCCATGTCCTCGCCTGCCCCCGGTGTACGGCAAAGATTCCACAGGCCCAGGGGTGCTCCGGGTGCGGCCAGTGCGGCAATTTCGGGTGAGTTGATCGTTCAGAGATTGGACTATGAACGCCTCAGGAATCATCCACTAGAACAAACAGAGAAAACGGGATTCTTGATGAAAACAATCCAGCGCAGAGGGATATCGATTTGCCTGATCATTCTTTTAAGCCTGCTCTTGGTGCCGGTTTTCAGTCACGCAGAGGAAGGCGGAGGACCCACTGCAGAAGAGGTGGAACAGCTCAAACGTGAAATCGACGACCTCAAAGAGCAGGTCGACTCCATGGACAAACACATCATCCACCGCCCCGATGCGCAGGAAAGAGTGAAGATGTTCGATGGACTCCGGTTTGCCGTGGGCCTCACCGGCGTCGCACAGGGCTCCTCCGGGGCGAACGATCTGGCAGGCCAGGATCAGACCGACATATCAGGCTCCCTGGATCTGGAGATAGAGGCCGAGATGGGCGAGCGAGGCACCGCCTTTCTGCTCATCGAATCCCGGGACGGCGCAGGACTCACCGATGAGATCGAGACCCTGCACGGGATCAACGCCGATGCCGTGGACGACGATTTCTCTTTGAAAATCACCGAAGCCTGGTACGAACATGTGTTCCTCAATGAGCGGGCGGTGTTGACTCTGGGGAAGGTCGATCTGACCAATTATTTCGACGGCAATGCCGTGGCCAACGATGAAACCCTCCAGTTCCTGGCTGACGGGTTCGTCAACAATATTGTCATAGAGTTCCCCGAAGACAACGGCCCCGGGCTCCGCGCGGCGTTCAGTCTGAATGAACGGCTCGAACTGTCCTTCGGTTTCGCCGAGTCCGACGGCGACTTGGAAGACTTCTTTCGTGACGGTTTCGGCATTATTGAAATGACCTACAAGCCCAAGTTACACGACCGGGAGTGGAATTACCGGCTCGCCCTCTGGAGCAACCTCAGCGACCATGAGGAGTGGAAGAACCCATCCCATAACAAGGAAGAGAACTGGGGTGTGGGGCTCAGCTTTGATCAACCGCTCTCGGAACGTGTCACCGCTTTTCTCAGAGCCGGGATCCAGGATGACTCGGTCAGCCAGGTCGACTGGGGCATCAGTCTGGGAGGAGAATTCCGCAGCCTTATTCCATCACGGGAAAAGGATATCCTTGCCTTTGCCCTCGGCTACGCGCACCTCTCCAGCGATTACGAAGACTCGGTCTCGCCTTTGGACACAGCCCACGAACAGATGCTGGAAATCTACTACGCCATCCACGTCAATGAGTACCTGGTGCTCAGCCCGGACCTTCAGGTCATCCGCAACCCCGCGGGACTGGCGGACGCAGACACCATAACCTTGTTGGGCGTTCGGGCTCAAATCTTTCTTTAATAAGCATGGAGCTAAACAAAGTTTTCACCACAGGGAGGAATCAATGAACTCAGGAAAATGCGTTCTCTGGATAGTCACACTATTACTGCTTTCCGCTTTGCCGGTACAGGCAGACCGGTTGGACGATATGGAGAAACAAATACAGGACCTCCAGCAGGAACTGCAGCAACTCAAGAAAGAAAAAGCTCGAGAGGTCGAAAAACAGGATGAGAAAATGGCCGAGTTGGAAGACAAGATTGAGCCTCCAGGATTTCTCGACAGAACGAACATCGGGGGCTACATGGAACTCCACTACAACGATACGGTGGGCGGCGAAAACAGTTCCAGAGACGAACAACTCGATTTTCACCGGTTTGTTCTGTTATTCAGCCACCAACTTTCCGACTGGATCCAATTTTACTCGGAGGTGGAGATTGAACACGCCTTTATTGAAGGGGGCGAGGAGAGCGGCGAAGTTGAACTGGAACAGGCCTACGTTGACTTTCTCACCGGTGAGCACCTGAACTACAGGGCTGGCGTCTTCCTGACCCCTGTGGGGATCATCAACCAATACCACGAACCGGCCACCTTCAACGGCGTCGAACGGCCTTTCGTGGACACGGTGATCATTCCGACCACCTGGAGCGAGTCGGGCGCAGGCATTTTCGGCAGCCTGGTGCCGGGACTATCCTACCAGTTGAACCTCATGGGAGGGCTCGAAGCGGAAGAATTCTCTGCATCCAGCGGCCTTCGAGGCGGCCGCCAGAAGGCATTCAAAACAAACCTTGAAGACCTCGCCGTTGCGGCACGACTCGATTACTCCGCCATTCCGGGCCTTGCTCTTGGTGCCTCCTATTATCGGGGCGACTCGGCCCAGGACCTGGACATCAACGCCGACGTCAAAACCAGTATATGGGAAGGCGACTTTCGGTACAGCACCGGGGGATTCGATTTTCGCGGACAGGTTGCCCTCGTTGATATCGGCGACGCAGCCAAGCTCAATACAGTCCTTGGAAAGACGTCAGGCATAAACGCCGTTGCGGAGGAACTCTTCGGATGGTATATGGAAGGCGCTTACCGCTTCCTGCCGCTACTGATTAAGAACTCCGCTCAAGATGCGGGGTTGTTCGTTCGCTATGAAGATTACGACACGCAACATGACATGCCTTCAGGGTTCAGCGAGAACCCCGCCTTTGACCGGGAAGCGTGGACATTCGGGTTGACCTACTGGCCCATTGCAAATCTCGCGATTAAGGCCGACTATCAGGACCTGAAGAACGCAGCCGGGACGGGCGAAGATCTATTCAATCTCGGTATCGGGTGGGAATTCTAAAACAGGGGGTAAACGATGGGCCGCTGCGGTCAAATACTTTTCATGGTCACCATGTGTTCATTCGTGATGGCAGGCGCGAGGGATTGCGAGGCCAGGGTATACCTGACAAAGACAAAGGCCTTGGAATTGGCTTTCCCCAATGCCGAAACGATGGAAACGGAAACGATCGCCCTCAACACAGAACAAAGAGAACGGATTCGGCAGCAGGCAGGGAGACGGCTGCACTTTTCGAAGATGGAGGTCCACCAAGGCATAGCCAATGGCTCTGTACTGGGCTATGCCATCATCGACAATGTCAAAGGGAAGAGCCTCCCCATCACGTATATGGTTGTCATAACGCCCCAGGGCGCTGTGGAGCGGGTGGAAATCCTCGCCTATCGCGAATCCCACGGCGGCGAGATTCGGTACCCCTCCTTTCTTAAGCAGTTTGTGGCAAAAACCATCGCCGACCCGATCCGCAACAAACGGGACATTCGAAACATCAGCGGCGCCACCATTTCCTGCAGGTCAATTTCCGATGGAGTGAGAGCCCTGCTCGCTCTCTGGGAAGAGATCTATGGCCGGAGGAACGGGCCGTGAAACCAGCGAATGGCAATGGCGCCAATCTGCCTCTCAAGATCACCATGGTTCTGCTGCTCCTCTTTTTCTTCTTCGGCATCTTATTTTCCGTCATTCATGGCATGGAACTGGTGGGATACTCAGGACAAGCCGTAGCCGATTACTACCGGGGCAACGAAGAGCACTTGATCTACCCCAAGGAAAAATCGCAACTCATGGAGTCCACCCACGTGCATATTTTCGTGATCCCCCTTATTTTTTATTTTTTCTGCCATCTCTTTGTTCAGACAGCACTGACCACCAAGTGGAAAATTGCAGTCATCAGCTTTACCTTTGTGAACATCACCGGATTTCTCATAGCGCCCTACATCATTCGCTACCTCTCTCCTGCTTATGCCTTTATGCTCCCCCTCCATCATGTTCTTTTCATTATCACCGCAGCAATCCTGACGGTCTATCCTCTGTGGGAAACATTCCGCCGGTGACCGCTCCGCCACTTCCGACGGGACAGGCGGCCCTTTCTCCTTCCGGACCGATCCACAGAATGGACTTTACTGGAGTCCAAGAAAAAGTTAGTATGGCAACCCGGCAGATTCGCCCTCGTCTACTCTTCCAGGGGGAATGAACTTTAGATGCGTCGTTCGACTTGCACCGTCAGGCGGACAGCAGCCGACATGGCCCTCAAACGCTTCTGCCTGTCTTCCACTCTGCATCAAAGCCGGGACTATAGATGAAAAGAAGAAAAGCCCGAAACCTCCACACCGTATACTCCTCTGAGCATGGTCGCATGTGTCCCGCCTGTGAGCAGCCGGTAGGAAAATGCCAGTGCCGAAAGACAAGTCCCTTACCCCGGGGGGACCGCATCGTCCGGGTTTCAAGGGAAACCAAAGGGCGCAAAGGAAAAGGGGTCACGATCATCACAGGAATTGTCCTTGACCCTGATGAACTGGTGAAACTCGCCCGGGAGCTGAAGCAGAAATGCGGAAGCGGCGGCACCGTCAAAGAGGGCGCCATTGAGATTCAGGGCGACCACCGAACCCTGCTGGTGGAGATGCTGACGGGAAAAGGATTCAGCGTGAAACGGTCAGGCGGATAGTGCTCAGTAACTCAGGAAGGATTGGCTCTATGGCCTACGACGAAAACCTGGCGGAAAGACTGAATCGGCTCATTAAACGAAGAAAGGGGTTTGCCCGGAAAAAGATGTTCGGCGGGGTCGGTTTTCTCTTGAACGGCCATATGTGCTTCGGGGTTTACGAGGATTGTCTCATACTGCGGCTCGGCGAAGAGTCCGCACAGAAGGCACTGACCGGGCAGCATACCCGGGCCTTCGATATCACGGGACACGCCATGAAAGGCTGGGTCATGGTGGAGGCCGCAGGCACCAGGAGCAGTGCCGCCGTCAAAGAGTGGATCGACGGTGCCATCGGCTTCGTGAAAACCTTGCCGCCGAAGGATTAAGGAAATCGGTTTCTGCCGGACCGGGGATAATATACCCCATGAACCTGTCCATGGGTCCCGAGCGTCGGCAGGACTGCGATGGTCCGGGACTAGTCACCGGAAGGGGTCTCAGGCAGCCCGATCTTAATCTCTCCGAACCGGGACTCGTACTCGGTCACCAGGTTGCTGAGCAGGATAGAGAGCCTCTTCGCCGTGTAAGGGTTCAGCACCATACGGTCCGTCAGGTCCACTGTCAGCGCCTGCTGTCCGGCGTTCCAGGCCTTGTTCGTTCCAAAAAGCAGGGTGACCTCTTCCCGAGTACTCGATACGTTGCACACATTGGCGTAGGTATTTCGCATTTTTGAATCGTCCCAAC
>CAYUBU010000153.1:0-4098 GCA_964443105.1 uncultured Nitrospirota bacterium | reverse complement strand
AAGAGATCAGCATCGACCTTCTGGGCACACCGCCGGAGGACGTTGTTTTCGCCCCACCCCATACGGTGCTGAAGACCTCCAGCGGCAAGATTCGCAGATCGGCGTGCCGGGAACTGTATGAGTCGGGAGAAACGATTAGTCCTGAACGGGCTGTATGGCGGCAGGTCCTCCGGATCGCCGGGGCCGCCGCAATCCCCCAAATCCGCAGGCTGCGCCGCACCGCCGCAGCGCTTCTTTACGCGGCCTATGTCTGGGCACTCTTCACACTCTTCGGGGGCATCGCCTGGCTCGCCCTTTTTCTCATCCCCAACGTTGCCTCCCGGCGCACCTTCCTGCACCATTGGGCAGGATTCCTGGTCAAAATGACGGCGACCCCTCTGACCGTACAAGGTTTGGAAAATCTGCCTGCCCGGGACCCCATTGTGGTGGTCTCCAATCACAGCAGTTATCTGGATAGTCTTATATTGGCCGCTGCCCTCCCCCCGCGATTCGGTTTTGTAGCCAAACGGGAACTCCTGAACCGATTCGTAAGCCGGCACGCCCTTCGCAGGATCGGTACAGTCTTTGTGGAGCGCTTCGAAAAGGCCCGGAGCCTCGCCGATAGCCAGGCCAGTGTCCAGGTGCTTCGCCAGGGGGGCAGTCTCATCTTTTTCCCCGAGGGGACCCTGGTCCGCATGTCGGGACTCCTCCCCTTTCACATGGGTGCCTTTGTGGCCGCCGCGGAAACGGAGACGCCCGTGGTTCCCGTGACCATTCGGGGCACCCGGTCCATGCTTCGGGGAGGTCAATGGTTTCCCAGGCGAGGTTCCATTCAGGTAGCCGTGGGAAAGGCCATTCCTGCAGAAGGACACGACTGGTCAGCGGCGTTATCGCTCCGGGATAAAACGCGAGAAGAGATTCTGTTACGGTGCGGCGAACCGGACCTGACGGACCAGGATTATCCCCGCCTGGAAAAACCCTCTGCCTGAGAGCCCGCTGACTGCCAGTGGAATTGATGGCAAGAAGGCCACGGCCGGGGAACTTGACCCGGGACATTGCATAGGGTATCTATACACCCATGTGCGGACGGTTCACACTCAAGGCAATACCGGAGAACCTTATAGCTGAGTTAGGGATCTCCACAATGCCCGATTCTTTCACGCCGCGTTACAACATCGCCCCTTCCCAGGAGGTTCTCGGAATCGTGAACGGGAAAGCACCGGCCTTCCAATATTTCCGCTGGGGCCTGATACCCTTCTGGGCCAAGGACGAAAAGATCGGCTTTCGAATGATCAATGCCCGGTCCGAAACCCTGGGCACAAAAAAAACCTTTAAGGGGCTTATTGCCAAGAACCGCTGCCTCATCGTGGCCGACGGATTCTACGAGTGGGAAAAGACCGGCGGTCGGAAGGTCCCCCATTATATCCTGCTGAAATCGGGGGAGCCCTTCGCCTTTGCCGGTCTCTGGTCAAGCTGGAAGGACCCCGAAGGCAAGGAAGTCCGATCGTGTGCGATTCTCACCACCGAGGCCAACGACCTGGTCAAACCGGTCCACGACCGGATGCCGGTTATTCTCGACAAGAAGGAGCGAGTTCAATGGCTCGGGCAAACCATGCCCGATGAAGCGGCACTTGCGGTCCTCTGCCAGCCTTTCAGTCCGAAGAAAATGACCCTGTATGAAGTCTCCACACGGGTCAACAGCCCCACCCATGACGACGCAGGCTGTGTTCAGCCGGGTTAACCCCCTTCTTTTCCCTGCTCGAGCTGCTGACAGAGGTTGCCGACACGGGCGCCCAACTTATAGGCATCGGAGGCGGCATTTTCATCGGGGCTGCCGACGCAAGCAACGCCGTAATGTCCCGTAGCACTCATGGGATCGCCCACAATGATCATGCCGTAGATCATCATACACTGGAGGATGGAAATGATGGTCGTCTCTTTGCCACCGGTTGCATGACCGGCGGTCGCAAAAGCGGCGCCAACCTTATCTTCCATTTTCTTCCGGACGCTGACGAAATCATCAAACACTTTCTTCAGCTCAGCCGCCATCACACCGAAATAAACGGGCGACCCGGCGACAACACCTGCGGATTTTGTGAAGTCTTCCTTATCCACCTGGGATGTGTCTTTTAACAGGGCTGTCGCTCCTGTAGACTCGACGCCCCTGGCCACTTCCTCTGCCAGTGTACGGGTATGCCCGCTCCGGGAATAGTAGAGAACCAGTATCTGCACAAACATTACTCCTTTTTTTTATTTTTCCATGGGTGGTAGAAAGACAAGAATCTGCGCACCTAGACTTCCGCTAAGAAGACCTCACCAGCCAATCAGACAGATGGGGCAAATCCTATAAGAACCGGGTGACACAACCGGCTCCCCATGCCAGGATTCCTGATTGAGGCCCCATTGTCTCTGCTATTTATGCTTATGAGCCGCCATATAGGCGCTTTGAAAACTGTTGAGCAATCCCTTCAGTTTCTCCACATTGCCCGGATCGAGGCTCTGTTTCGTCTTCATGGCGTATACCAGCATCTGGTGCAGGCTCGTCACCTGTTCCTGGTACGCCTTGAATTTGTCCGCATCCTTCGGATCGGCCGGCTTCACCCGCTGGGTCATGAAGTATTGGGTCACGATATGCTGAAGCTCATTGGCATGGTTTTCCTTGGTGTTTACCCACCGGACGATCTGGTTGTAGTTCTTCTCCCCTTCTTTGGAGAGGGCGGCAATCTGGTTGATCGCCTTTTCAATCGTTGCAACATGCTCGGCCATGACTTCGAAACGATTTTCATCGCCGTAGATGCCGCATGGAACTTCGCAATGGGCGAAGAGTGGCGTATTGGCAAGAAACAGTATACCCATCAAAGCAACCACACCATAGAGAGTCTTCATCATCACTCCTCCTCATCAGAATTGCTGGCAGTAAAAAACCCCATGTAAGGCCCCTATTTTAATACAAAATCGGAAAAGTGCAACCGGGCCGGGCGCTTGACGTTTCCCGGCCCAACTGGTAGCAAATAGAGGGTATGGATTCTTTTGTGGATCCCCACGGCAGTCAACCAGCGAAAGGGCATTGATGATGGCCAAAGAATACCCCCGTGAATCGCGACCTCTTTTTCCTGTAGACGGGGTCGGAAGACGTCATTCTATCCTTCTGCTTCTCCTTCTCTCGGCTATCCTTTTCGCTTGCGCCGTCAACCCGGTAACCGGCAAGAAAGAACTGACGCTCATATCGGAGACCTCGGAAATCGCCATGGGGGTGCAAAATTATGGGCCCACCCGACAATCCCAGGGCGGAGAATACATCCTGGATCCCCAACTGACGTCCTATGTCAGTGCCGTGGGCCAGCGGATCGCAAAAGTCAGCGACCGCCCCGATTTGCCCTATGAGTTCACCGTGCTGAATAATTCCACCCCCAATGCCTGGGCGCTGCCCGGCGGCAAGATCGCCGTCAACCGGGGCATGCTCACGGAGATGAAGAGCGAAGGGGAATTGGCGGCGGTCCTGGCCCATGAAGTCGTTCATGCCGCGGCCCGGCACAGCGCCAAGAGTGTGGAGCGGGGCATGCTCCTGCAGGTAGGCCTCATCGGCGTCGGTATAGCCGCCTCCAACAGCCAGTACGCCGACATTCTGGTGGGTGCCGGTCAGCTCGGCATGCAGCTGATCAGCACCAGGTACAGCCGCAAAGCGGAACTGGAGTCAGACTTTTACGGTATGAACTATATGTCCCGGGCCGGTTACGACCCCAAGTCTGCCGTGACCCTTCAGGAAACCTTTGTGAGACTTTCCGAGGCGCGACAGGCCGACTGGCTCTCGGGGCTCTTCGCTTCCCATCCGCCGTCCCGGGAACGGGTGAATACCAATCTACAGACCCTGGCCAAACTTCCAGCCGGCGGCGACGTCGGTGCTGACGCCTATCAGCAAAAGATCGCCGGCCTGAAGCGAACGGAGCCCGCCTATAAGGCCCATCAAGAGGCGCGGGAGGCGCTGTCGGAAAAGAATCCCGTCGAGGCGCTCCGTCTGGCCGATCAGGCGATAGGGATCGAACCGAGGGAGGCCATGTTCTACGGAGTCAAAGGTGACGCAAAAGTTATGCAGGAAAACTACCGGCGGGCCCTCGGCTA
>CAYUBU010000152.1:0-8890 GCA_964443105.1 uncultured Nitrospirota bacterium | reverse complement strand
ATCGTTGTGGCGGTCAACAAGATCGACAAGCCCGAGGCGAGACCGGAGCGGATCCGCCAGCAGCTGGCGGAACACAAACTGGCTCCCGAGGACTGGGGCGGCCAGACCATTTTCACCGACGTGTCGGCCAAGAAGCGCTTGGGAATCGAGGAACTGCTGGAAATGATTCTTCTCCAGTCCGATATCATGGAACTCAAGGCCGATCCCCAGCGACCGGCTCTGGGGACGATCGTGGAGGCGAGGCTTGACAAAGCTCGGGGACCGGTGGCCACAGTCCTGGTTCAGACCGGTACGATCCACGTGGGTGATTCCTTCGTGACCGGCGCCTACGCCGGGAAGGTCAGGGCCATGCTGAACGATCGGGGCAAGAAAATCACATCCGCCGGTCCCTCGACACCTGTCGAAATTCTCGGCATGTCCGGGGTGCCCATGGCCGGTGAGAGCTTCATCGCCGTGGAAGATGAACGGAAGGCGCGTCAGATCGGCGTTGTCCGCTTCACCCGGATGCGGGAGGCCGCGCTGTCCAAGGGGCATCGGGTCACCCTGGACGACCTGTACCACCGGATTCAGGAGGGGGAGGTCAAGGAACTCCCGATTATTATCAAGGGTGATGTGCAGGGTTCCGTAGAGGCCATGTCAGATACGCTCGAGCGTCTCAGCACCACGGCAGTGGAGTTGAAGGTGATCCACGGATCGGTGGGGGGGATCACAGAGACCGATGTCAATCTGGCCACCGCGTCCAACGCCATTATCATCGGCTTCAACGTCCGCCCCGAACCGAAAGCTGGCGCTCTGGCGGAAGCGGAGAAGGTGGACATCCGCCTCTATAATGTCATCTACGATGCCGCCAACGACGTGAGAAATGCCATGGAAGGCCTCCTGGAGCCCTTACTGAAAGAGCGCGTTCTGGGCCGGGCGGAAGTTCGGCAGGTTTTTACCATCAGCAGGGTGGGTACCGTGGCCGGTTCCTATGTGGTGGACGGCACTCTGGAGCGCTCGGCTCAAGTCCGGCTGATCCGGGACAGTGTCGTTGTTCATGAAGGGAAGGCATCCACGCTGCGGCGATTCAAGGACGACGTTAAAGAAGTCGCCACCGGTTACGAGTGCGGTGTGACGCTGGAAAACTTCAATGACATCAAGGTCAATGACATCCTCGAGTTTTACACATACGACAAAGTGGCTGCCAAACTCTGATCGTCTCACGATGGGGCGGTGCATCCATGGCAGGCTGATCCGGTCGATACGGTTCTCGGGAGCGCCTTGACGGGCGCTCTCGCTGTTTATTAGGGAGGCGTTGCCATGCGGGTCGGTCTTTGCACGGTGGACCTCTACATTCCCGGTACCACCTCACTGAAAGGGAAGCGGCGTGTGGTCAAGTCGCTGAAGGATCGGCTCCGGAACAGATTCAATGTTTCCGTCGCGGAAGTCGACGGTCATGACCTGCTTCAGAGGGCGGCCATCGGCGTGGCCATGATCAGCAAGGATGCCAGGAAGCTCAACGGCGACATGGAAAAAATCATTGCCTTTATTGAAAAGACACCGGGGGCCGATCTGATCGACCATCAGATTGAGATACTCTGACCCCTCACGGGTGGACTCATGGGTACTGAACGCATGGCGCGGATCTCGGAACTGATGATCTCTGAGATCTCCCATATTCTATTACGCAAGGTCAAAGACCCCCGGGTCAAGTATGTCACCGTCAGCGACGTGGAGGTCGCCAAGGATCTCAAGCGGGCCACCGTATTCTTCAGCGTACTGATAGACGACATGGACAAGGAAGAGGTTCGAAAGGGATTGAACCGCGCGGCAGGCTTTATTCGAAGCGAGCTTTTTCACACCCTTCGGCTCAAGTCCATTCCCACCTTGACTTTTGAAATCGACCCCTCCATAGCCGAGGCTGCTCACATTAATGCCCTTTTACACGGGATTCACGATGGAAAAGAGGACGATGGAGAAGAAGAGCCTTAGGGCCGCCCGGGAAGTGATCGGGCAAAGTCAGCGTGTTCTCATCACGACCCATGTCAACCCCGACGGTGACGGCATCGGAAGTGAGCTGGCCCTGTACCACTTCCTGACAAAACTGGGTAAGGACGTGCGGGTTATCAATCGTGATGCCGTGCCGGAGATTTTTGCTTTTCTCCCGGGGGCTTCCAGAATTGAGATCGGGGCCGCCCCCCCCGCCGACCGGGACCTCACCATCATCCTGGACTGCGGCGGGATGGAAAGAACCGGCCTCTCGCTGCACGGCGAAGATCGCTCCCAGGTGATCGTCATCGACCACCATCTGACCAACGACCAGGCGGGGGGGATCAATATCGTCGATGCCGAAGCTTCAGCGACGGGGGAACTGGTCTATGAACTTATGGAGCTGATGGAGAAGAACGGCCCCGCGGCCATCGACCAGGCCATCGCCCTCTGTTTGTATACCTCCATTTTTACCGATACCGGATCCTTTCGGTATTCCAATACCAGCCCCCGGGCCCTGGCCATCGCATCGGAACTCGTGGCCTACGGTGTCGATACCTGGATGGTCGCTGAAGCGGTGTATGAATCGAAACCCTTCCCTGTTCTCAAACTTCTGGGCATATTTCTCACCACCCTGGGGGTGAGTCAAAAGAGTCTTTTTGCCTGGGGAACGCTGGAAGAAGCTACTTTTGAGGCGACGGGGACTCGACCGGAACATACCGACGGCTTCGTCAACTACCCCCGGTCCATTCGAGGGGTGGAAGTGGCCGTCCTCTTTCGGGAGCTCAAGCCTGATGCCGTGAAAGTGAGCATGCGCTCCAAGGGGAAGGTCAATGTGGCCGCGATCGCCGAAGAGTTCGGCGGGGGCGGGCATCACAATGCCGCCGGATGCGTCGTTGAGGGCTCCCTCAGCGAGGTGCGGCACCGGGTACTGAATATTCTGGCTGCCTTTCTCAAGGATGAAGTCTCGCCTCCTGTTTAGCTCCCCAACACCGATGCCATGAATAAACCCAAAAAGATCGATGGATCCGAGTCAGCGGCCGTCCCCGCGGGGATACTGGTGGTGGACAAACCGGCCGGCTGGACATCCCACGATGTGGTGGCGGCAATGCGCAAACGTCTCGGCATCAAGCGGGTGGGCCATGCCGGAACCCTTGACCCCGCGGCCACGGGACTGCTGCCTCTCTGTGTCGGGCGGGCCACCCGCATCGTGGAATACCTGATCACCCTCCCCAAAACCTACCGGGCCCGGTTGAAATTGGGCGAAGAAACGGACACGGAGGATGGAACCGGCCGAACCGTTGAAACCCGTGAGCTGGGCGAACTCACGGCGGACCAGGTCCGTTCGGTGATTCTCGGTTTCCTTGGGGAGGGCATGCAGATTCCCCCTATGTACGCGGCCCTGAAAGTGGACGGCCGCCGTCTCTACGAATATGCCCGGGAGGGTGATGAAATTCTCCGGGAACCCCGGGCGATCCATATCTACGCCATCGATGACATCGCGGTGGACCTGCCCTATGCCAGCTTTCGTGTCCGTTGTTCCAAAGGAACCTACATCCGATCCTTGTGCCGGGATATGGGCCGTGAGCTCGGTGTGGGCGCCCACCTGGCAGACCTGCGGCGAACGGAGGGCGCTTCTTTCAGAGAGGCCGACGCCCAACCCCTCGGTCGGCTCATGGGCATGAGTCCGACGGAGCTTTACGATTTATTGATCCCCATGGACCGTCCCCTCGTCTGTTTTGAGGCGGTGACAGTCGGGCCGGAGGCGGCGAAGAGGATCTGTCACGGCCAGACCTTAACCGGGTGCGATCTCCAGGGGATTCCCGATCCCTGGCCTGTCGGCCATCTGGTCCGCATCTATGGAAACGACGGGATGTTTCTGGCGCTGGGAGAGGCGGCATTCGCCCGCCCCGGTGAGCCCGCCCTCCGTCCTAAAAAGGTCCTGTGTCAGCAGGGTCCCTGAAGCGCTGCACCGGCTTACGGGGAAAAGGGGTAAATCCACGGGGAGTAGAATTTACTTTACATGGCTGCGGAAAATATGATAGAAAATCGGGTCGGGAACGTCTTCCTTACGGGCTGGCAAAGCCGTTTCCAGCCTGGATAGAGACCAGTTGACTCAGACCAACCATTGAAAGGAGGTGAGAAAGAACTATGTCTTTAGTCAAGGAACAGAAAACGGAGATTATCGACTCGTACAAACGGCACGACCAGGACACGGGGTCGCCGGAGGTCCAGATCGCTATTATTTCGGAGCGAATCAAATATCTGACGGAGCATTTCAAGAGCCATAAGAAAGACCATCATTCCCGACGGGGCTTGCTGAAGCTTGTTGGAAAGCGTCGCCGTCTTCTCGATTATTTGATCAAGATCGATATCGATCGCTATCGCCAGGTGATCGGCCGCCTCGGTATACGTAGATAACCCCATACGCTTGCACCTTCACCACAGATGGACACAAATGGAGATCGGAGCAGAGTGCCCGAGGCATAGCGTCCCCGGTCCCTATCTGCGTTTATCTGTGGTCCTCATGGCAGGCAATTGCGCACAGTCCCGCAGTTCAGTGGGACATGCATAGGAGCACTGGATAAATGATGATTAAAACAGTTGAAATCGACGTTGGGGGAAGGACCCTCAGTCTTGAAACAGGGCGGGTGGCCAGACAGGCCTCCGGCGCCGTCATGGTCCGTTACGGGGACCTGGTGATCCTGGTCACCGCTGTATCGGAAAAGCAGGCCCGGGAGGGGCTCGATTTCCTCCCCCTCACCGTCAATTACCAGGAGAAGTTTTACGCTGCAGGCAAGATTCCCGGCGGGTTCTTTAAGCGTGAAGCCAGACCCTCCGATTTTGAAACCCTTACCTCCCGGCTCATCGATCGTCCTTTAAGACCCCTTTTCCCCGACAATTACTATTTTGAAACCCAGGTGATTGCCACGGTCTTGTCAGCGGATGAAGAGAACTTCCGGGATACGGCAGCGCTGATCGGCGCCTCGGCAGCCTTGACCATTTCCGATATCCCTTTTGCCGGACCTGTTGCAGGCGTCCGGGTGGGCCGGGTCAACGGGGAGTTTATCATCAACCCCACCTACCTGCAGATGGAGGAGAGTGATCTCAGCCTGATTGTGGCCGGAACACGGCACGCGGTCACCATGGTTGAAGCAGGCGCCCATGAGCTGTCCGAGGAGATCATGATCGAGGCCATCGATTTCGGCCATCGTGAGATTGTTCGGCTCGTGGAGCTGCAGGAGGATCTGGCCCGGCAGGTTGGCAACGAGAAGCGTGCGGTGGTGGTGAAAGAAATCACCGACGCAGACCGGCAGCTGGAGGAGCAGGTCCGGGCGGCCGCGACCTCCCGCATCCAGGAAGTGAACACGACTCCGGAGAAACATGACCGGCAGAAGGCTCTGGACGCGGTCACCGACGAAATGGTGGGCCGCTTCGATGATCCCGAGGGGTCCCGGAAGGGGCTGATTCGGAATGTTTGCCACGAGATCGAGAAGGAAGATCTTCGGCGCATGGTGGTCTCCGACAGGAAACGGGTTGACGGCCGCCGTCTCGACGAGGTTCGCCCCATCATGTCGGAGGCCGGCTTCCTCCCCAGAACCCACGGGTCAGGACTCTTTACCCGGGGGGAGACCCAGGCCATTGTCGTTTGTACCCTGGGCACGTCGTCCGATGAACAGCGGATCGATGCCCTGGAGGGGCAGTCTTTCAAGCGTTTCATGCTCCACTACAATTTCCCTCCCTATAGTGTGGGAGAGGCCCGGTTCCTTCGGGGGCCCGGTCGCCGGGAGATCGGCCACGGCGCTTTGGCGGAGCGGGCGCTGAGCGCCATGCTTCCCGACGGTGACAAGTTCCCCTATACCATCCGGATTGTCTCTGACATTACCGAATCCAACGGCTCTTCATCCATGGCAACGGTCTGCGGCGGCACACTGGCCCTCATGGATGCCGGGGTCCCGATTGCGGCCCCCGTTTCGGGGATCGCCATGGGGCTGATTAAGGAAGGGGACGACGTCATCATCCTCTCCGATATTCTGGGGGTCGAAGACCATCTGGGGGACATGGACTTCAAGGTCACCGGAACGGAGAAAGGGATTACGGCGCTGCAGATGGATATCAAGATTTCCGGCGTGGACCGGAACATCCTGACGCAGGCACTCTCCCAGGCCCGGGAAGGGAGACTCCATATCCTGAAGAAGATGCTGGAAGCCCTGGCGGCGCCGAGGGAAATGCTCTCGAAGCACGCCCCGAGAATCATCACAATCAAGATTCATCCCGATAAGATCCGGGATATTATCGGACCGGGAGGCAAGATGATCCGGAGCATTGTGGAGAGAACGGGCGCCAAGATCGATGTGGAAGACGACGGGACCGTGAAGATCGCCTCCGCCGACGAAGCGGCCTGCGCAAGCGCCGTCGGAATCATTGAGGACCTGACCCAGGAAGCCAAGGTCGGGAAGATCTATGACGGGACCGTCAGAAAAATTATGGATTTCGGCGCTTTCGTGGAAATTTTTCCAGGTACCGACGGATTGGTCCACATCTCCCAGCTTGCGGAGCAGCGGGTCCAGCGTGTGGAGGATATCCTGAAGGAAGGGGACAAGGTCCGTGTCAAAGTCCTGGAGATCGACCGGCAGGGGAAGATTCGCCTCAGCCGGAAAGAAGCTTTGACCGCAGACAAGGCGAAATGAGCGGTTTTGATTTGCGGGTGATCCGGAGGGGGCGCAAGCCCCCTCTTTTTTTCCAGGGGGACAATGACACCTATTCGACAAGGGATCTTCGAAAAGACCGACCTTGCCAACGGTATTACCGTTGTCACTGAAAAGATGCCCCACGTGCGATCGGTCTGTATCGGGGTCTGGGTCCCCACGGGGAGCCGGTACGAAAAACCGGAACAGAACGGGATCTCCCACTTTCTGGAACATATGTTCTTCAAGGGGACGGAGAAACGGAGTGCCCTCGATATTGCCGTGGAGGTCGATTCACTGGGCGGCGAGATGAACGCCTTCACCTCCCGGGAGAATACAACCTACTACATCAAGGTCCTCGATGAGCACCAGCCGGTGGCCGTGGACATTCTGGCCGATATTTTTCTCCACTCCCGGTTCGACGAGGCGGAGCTGGAAAAGGAACGTCACGTTATTCTCGAGGAAATCCGGATGCAGGACGACCAGCCGGAAGACCATGTTCATGACGTGATCAACGAAGTCATCTGGCCCGATCAGCCGATCGGTTTTCCTGTGGCCGGCCGCGAGGCAAGTGTCAGTGCCATCGGGCGCCCTGACCTGGTGGACTATGTGACCACCATGTACACGAAGAACAGGATCGTCGTCGCCTGTGCCGGTCACGTGGATCACGATCGAATCGTGGCAGACGTTGCCCGGGGGTTCGAGGGCTTCGCGGGGAAGAAAGATCCCGCTGCCTTTCCTCAGCCCCGGTACAAAGCGGGCAGAGAAGTGCTCACCAAGAAGCTGGAACAGGTCCATCTCTGTCTGGCCCTTCCCGGGATACCGGTCAATCACCCCGATCGCTTTGCCTACTACGTCCTGAACACCACCCTCGGCTCCAATATGAGCTCCCGGCTCTTTCAGGAAGTCCGGGAAAAGCGGGGGCTGGCCTATTCGGTCTATTCGTACCTCGCCGGTTTCAGTAACGGCGGCAGTTTGACCATCTATGCCGGTGCCAGCCGTCAGAAGATCGATGAAGTGATTACCGTGATACGGGAGCAGCTGCGCCAACTGGCAGCGAACCCTATCACCGACGCGGAACTGGCCCGGGCCAAGGCCTACATGAAGGGCGGTCTTATCCTGAGCCTGGAGAGCTCATCCAGCGTGATGAGCCGGCTCGCCAAACAGGAGCTCTATTTCGATGCCTATGAAACCATTGAAGAGACGGTGGCGAAAATAGACCGGGTGACCGCGGCCAAGGTCCAGGAGATGGCCGTGAACAGCTTTCACGAATCGCAGCTGGCAGCCGCAGCCATTGGGCCTGTGGATCAAGACGAGCTCAACCTATGAAACGGATAGAAGTGGAAATCCGGCAGAGATCCGACTGCCGTGATCTTGCCTATCCTGCATACATGACGGAACACGCCGCGGGCATGGATCTGTTTGCCGCACTCCACAGGGAAGAGGTGGTATCGCCCGGCGGGCGGTGCCTGATTCCCACGGGGATCTCTATTGCCCTTCCCGCCGGCGTGGAAGCGCAGATAAGGCCCAGAAGCGGCACCGCCCTCAAACACGGGATCGGGCTGGTCAACGCCCCCGGTACCATCGATGCCGACTACCGGGGAGAAATTGGAATACTCTTGATCAATCACGGATCCGAGCCCTTTCGGATTAACCGGGGGGACCGGATTGCCCAGATGGTGATCGCCCCCGTGTTTCAGGCCGCGTGGACCGCTGTGGAGGCGCTGCCCGAAAGCGGCAGGTCGGCCGGGGGTTTTGGTCACACGGGGGTCTCCCATAACCCGGGGGAAAAAATGCCGTTGGAAGAAAATCAGCTGCTGGATAAAGCCAGGCGGGTGAGCTGGATCATTCTGGATGTGGACGGGGTTATGACCGACGGCCGCATCACTTACGACAGCCACGGTGTGGAGACAAAGAGCTTCAACGTGCGGGACGGCCACGGGATTAAACTGGCTCAGCGGGCCGGTATCCGTTTCGCCATCATTACCGGGCGCTCTTCCACCATTGTTCAGAAGCGAGCCGATGAGCTGGGGATTCAGGACGTATCCCAGGGGGCGATTCGTAAATTAGAAGCCTATGAGGCCCTCATCGCCCACCACGGTTTATCCGATGAAGAGACGTCTTTTGTTGGTGACGATCTGATTGATCTTCCCCTGTTTCGCCGGGTCGGTTTATCCGCCGTTGTGTCCGATGCCGATCCCGATACCAGGGACCAGGCCGATATGGTGCTTACA
>CAYUBU010000151.1:0-4200 GCA_964443105.1 uncultured Nitrospirota bacterium | reverse complement strand
GCCTGGTCCAGCGATTCGACCTGCAGGGTGGGGGTGACGGGGATGCCGTAATTGCGCAGAAAGCGCTTCGACTCTTCCTCGTTGAGGTGGGTCCGTCCATCCCTGACGATACGGCGGATCAGCGCCTTCAGGTTGTGCTTGGGCGGAGCCTCATCCACAGAGAGTTCCTCCGGCGTCTCGTAGAGCAGCTCAAGGTTTCTCGCGTACTTGGCCATGTACAGGTAGGTCTTGACCGCGTCTTCCGGCGCGCTGTAGCTGGGAATGCGATGGCGGAGAAAGATCGCCCGGCCCCGTTCCGCTTTTCCGCCGCCCATCCAGACGGTGATGACCGGTTTGCGGTGATGGCCGATCACTTCGGCCAATGCCGACGCCAGTTCTTCGGTTTCCGCGGCACCCTGGGGGGTGTAAATGACCAGGACGCCGTTGACCCCTTCATCCCGGAGACTAATGTCGACGGCCTGGCGATAGGCGTCGATGCCGGCATCTCCGAGAACATCGACGGGGTTGCCCTGGCTCCAGAAGGGCGGCATGACGGCGTCCAGCTTGGCCAGGGTCTCCTTGGAGAATTCCGCCAGCTGGCCGCCCTGTTCAATGAGAACGTCCGTCGCCATGACCCCCACGCCGCCGGCGTTGGTGACGATGGCAAGGCGGGAGCCCCGTGGCAGATGCCCCGACTGGAGGACCTCGGCGGTGTTGAACAAATCCGAGACCTCTTTGACCCGGAGCATCCCGACCCGCCGGAAAGCGGCGCCGTAAACGTGATCGTCACCGGCCATGGCCCCCGTGTGGGAGAGGGCGGCCCGGGCGCTTTCGGCGAACTTCCCCGGTTTGATGACGATAATCGGTTTGTTGCGGGCAAAGCCTCGGGCTGCGCTCATCAGTTTCTTCGCCTGTCCCACGCTTTCCATGTAGAGCATGATGCTCCGGGTATCGGGATCTCGTCCGAGAAAGTCGATGAGATCGCCAAAATCCATATCGATCATGGAGCCCAAAGAGGCGAACATGCTGAACCCGATGTGGGCGGTCATAGCCCAGTCGAGTACGGCGCTCCCCAGGGCGCCGCTCTGGGAAATAAGCGCGATATTTCCCTTCTCCGGGTCTGCCTTGAGGAAGGAAGCGTTGAGTCCCACGGTGGGTCGGATAATGCCGAGGCAGTTGGGTCCGATAATACGGACCGGATTCTTTCGTCGTATTTCCCGAATTCGCTCCTCCAAACGACGCCCTTCCGAGCCGGTCTCCTTGAATCCTGCCGATAAGATGATGATCCCTCTGGCCTGAGCCTGGGCGCAACCCTCCACCAGATCCGGCACCGTTGCCGCCGGTGTGGCGATGACGGCCAGATCGGGGGGTTCCGGCAGATCGGCCATGGTGGGGAAGCAGGGGACACCGAGCACCTGCTTTCTTTTCAGGTTGACCGGGAAGAGTCGCCGCTTCTCTCCTTGCAGCAGGTTTTCCATAACCGCCCGGCCGACTGAACCCTCTTTTTCCGTGGCACCGATCAGGGCCACGGTTGCGGGATCGAAAATCTCTTTCATTTTTAAACCCCTTCGCCCCTTTGACCCAGGGGCTCTTCTGATTCCCCGCCATTCTACCCGCAATTCATTGAGGTCACAAGTCGCAGACTCCTGCAACGCCAAATGGACCGGCCAAAGGGGGCCGGCCTTTGGCCTGCTCACATCCTGGAGAGGTCTGGGCTTTCCTCCATGACTCAGACAGGCCGATTTGGCCGGGAATCGCCGGATAAAGAAAAAATTAAAGTTTTTTTGCCAATGGTTCGATAAGGGGGCAGAACGGAAAAAAACAGGCCGCGAAAGGGGGTGAGAACAGGACCGGGACCTTTTGACAAATAACGATGGCGCCGGGCAACCGGCACAAACTGAAAATCCTGGCAAGAAATGTCAGGGCAAACCCTAGAAAAGGAGAAAAGATTATGGCTATCAGTGATGTTTCTTTGACCGCAGGAATGCGGGGCAACTTGGTCAGTCTTCAGGGCACCGTCGATCTGTTGAACCGGACCCAAGAGCGCCTGTCCACAGGGAAGAAAGTCAACAGCGCGCTGGACAATCCCATCAACTACTTCACCGCCGAGGCCCACATGGGGCGCGCCAACGACATCTCGTCTCTCAAGGATGCCATGAGCGAGGCGGTGCAGACCATCAAGGCGGCGGACAATGGTATTTCGGCGATTACTGATCTTATCGACACGGCCAAGGCCCTTGCCAAATCGGCTCTCGGTGCCAGCAAGAATCAGGTGAAAGTCACCGTCGGCAGTGTGGCCGCAGGCGCCACGGTGACCATTGGCGGAACCGGCTACGGCGCTGTGGCATCGACCCCCACGGCCAGCGCCACCCAGTTCAATATTTCAAACGACGCGGCGACCACGGCCTCTAATATGGCGGCCCTCATCAACGGCGCGACGGAAACCACGGACATCAGCGCAAGCGTGTCGGGCACGACGCTCATTCTTGAGGCCAAGAGCTCTACCGTCGCCATCACCCAGGCGTCTCAGGCGATGACCACCGGCTCCTCGGCATTGACGGTCCAGACCGATACCAACAACAAAGAAGTTTTTTCCGAAAGGGCGGCTCTCGCCGAACAGTACAATACCATCGTCTCCCAGCTCGATTCCTTAGCCAATTCTTCGGGCTACAAAGGGACCAACCTGCTCCAGGATGAGAACCTGAATGTCACATTTGAAGGAACCTCGCTGACGGTCAAAGGCTTCAGTGCCGCGGCGGCCGATCTGAACATGAGCACCCAGGCCAGTACAGTCGGTGGTGGCGATGCTTCCTTTGGCTGGACACTCAATTCGGATATCCAGTCCGACGTCGGTAAGCTCGACAACGCGATATCCACGCTTCGGTCCGAGGCGTCGAAGCTGTCTTCCAACCTTTCCATCATCAACGTCCAGCAGGAGTTCTCCACCAATCTCGTGAACACGTTGACCGAGGGGGCAGACAAGCTCACCCTGGCCGATATGAACGAGGAAGGCGCGAACATGCTGATGCTCCAGACCCGTCAGGCCCTGGGTTCCACGGCCCTGAGCCTCTCCGCTCAGGCTGCCCAGTCGGTCCTGCGGTTGTTCTAAGAAAAGCATGGGCAATGGGGGCTCGTCCCCCATTGCCCCCTCATGGGAGCTAAGTTATGTCAGTCAGCCATATCGGGATTGACCAGACTCTTGGCAACATCAACCGTACAGCGTTAGACAGGGGCGCCATCCCGGGACAGCGGGGCCATGGAGAGAAGATCCAGGTCGGCTATGATCAATCGGGCCGGGGGAACGGCATCGGCAAAGCACGCCGCGTTCTCGCTTCCCTCCGTTCCTCTCACGCCGGAATGAACGCGGTGGCCCGGGAGATCCGTTCTGCCGACTCGGCTATGGGGCAAATCGGTGATTACGTGAAGCAGATGAAGGCGCAGCTTCAGACCATGTTGAAGCACTTTCCGCCTTATCCCATCGGTAGCGATGAACGGGTTGCCCATATGCGGCGGTTCAACGGCTTCAGAAAACTCATCGATCAATTAACCGTCCCTCCCCGCAATGACGGCATGCCGAAAATCATGGCCGATCCTGAAGTCAATTCGGACGCGGGAGACTGGTCGGTGACTTTTGACGACTCGGGGCGTACGGCGACCATTCGGGCCCAGCAGGTTCATGCCGGCCCTTCGGGGCTAAATATTCCCGAACTGCCCGAGACGGCCACCGATGACCAGGTGCATGAGGCCCTTGGGAACCTGGAGAGCGCCCAGAAGATCCTGGGAGACAGACAGGAGGCTCTGGCCTCCGATGTCGCGACGGTCGAAGCGTCTTTCCAGGTCGGACTGGTCTACAGTGAGATGACCCAGAGCGCGGCGGTACCAGGATCGGATCAGTCCATGGAAGCGGCTTCAGTGATGAAGAGTCTGGAGGTAAAGGTCACTCTGTCGGTCACGTCGGTTCAGGCGGTGACCGGGCACCATTCACCCCTTGCAGAAATGATGGGGTAAAGGATGGCCCTCAAAATAACCCTGAAACCGCAGGAGCGGATGATCCTTGGCGGTGCCGTGGTCACCAACGGCCACAGCAAATGTGAATTGATCGTTGAAAACAACGTACCCGTACTGCGGGAACGGGACATCCTCGGCGCTGACGAGGCCCATACGCCCTGCCGGCGGATTTATCTGGTGATTCAGCTCATGTATGTGGATGAGCAGAACCTG
>CAYUBU010000150.1:0-7140 GCA_964443105.1 uncultured Nitrospirota bacterium | reverse complement strand
TATGGCAGACCCCCTTATCGTGCTTGATCACGGGAATGGTCGAGTGCTCACACACGGTGCGGATCAAGCCCTCCCCCCCCCGGGGGATGATGAGATCGATGAAGGCATCCATTTTCAGCAGCTCCATGACAGCCTCCCGGTCGGTCATGGGAATAAACTGGATCGCCCCGGCGGGTATCCCCGCCTCCGCGGCAGAAGCCGAGAGGATCTTCGCGATGGCCGAATTGGAGTGAATCGCTTCAGAACCTCCCCTGAGCACCACGGCGTTTCCCGACTTGAGGCAAAGACTGGCGGCATCGGCGGTCACATTCGGCCGCGACTCGTAGATGATGCCGATCACGCCGATGGGAACGCGCATCTTGCCGATCTGCAGGTTGTTGGGCCGCTTCCACATCCGCATCACTTCACCGACGGGATCGGGAAGGGCCGCAACCTCCCGGAGCCCCTGGGCCATGGCATGGATCCGGTCATCATTGAGGATCAGCCGGTCGACCATGGCATTGGAGAGCCCCTTCTTTCTTGCCTCGGCCACATCCCTGCTGTTTTCTTCCTGGAGAAACACCTTTTCCCGCTCCAGCTTCTCCGCCATGAGGATCAGCCCCCGGTTCTTGACGGCCGAGTTGAGGTTGGCCAGTTGGCGGGCCGACTGCTTCGCCTCCTGCGCCATCTGCTCGATGGTTGCTTTGATGTTCATGATGGACTCCAGAGTAACCCCCCGTTTCAGAGGACCACGAGATCGTCTCGATGGATCACTTCATCATAATACTTGTATCCCAGGATTCCTTCAATCTCCCCGGTCTTGACCCCCATGATCTTCTCCACTTCCCGGGCGTGGTAATTGACCAGTCCCCGGGCCAGTTCCAGTCCCGACGGATCGAGACAGCTGACGGCGTCCCCCACTTCAAATTTCCCCGAAACCGCTGTAATCCCCGACGGCAGAAGGCTTCTGCCTTTGTGAATCAGGGCATCTGAAGCGCCCCGGTCGAGGGTGAGGCTCCCCTTGGGGTGCAGGGTGTAGGCGATCCAGTGTTTTCGGCTCTTTAATCGGTCTTTGCTCGCCAGAAAGAGGGTCCCCACCTCTTCTCCTCGCAGGGCGGAGAGAAGCGCCCCCGCCTTGTGGCCGTTGATAATCAGTGTGGGCGTCCCGAAAGCCGCGGCCGTCCGGGCCGTCTGCACCTTGGAACGCATGCCGCCGGTCCCCAGACTCAGGCTCCGGTCGCCGGAGAGGGCAATGATTTTGTCGGTTACCGTCTCCACCAGGGGAATAAACTCGGCATCGGGACTGACGTTCGGATCGGTGGTGTAGAGCCCGTCCACGTCGGAGAGAATCAGCAGGAGGTCTGCACTCACCAGATTGGTCACCAGGGCGGAGAGATGATCGTTGTCACCAAACTTGATCTCCTCCACCACAACCGTGTCGTTCTCATTGATGATGGGAATCACCTGGTAATGGAAGAGGGTCTCCAGGGCGTTCCGGGCATTAAGGAAGCGCCGCCGGTGCTTCAAGTCATCGGCGGTGAGAAGAATCTGGGCGACCTTCTTCCTGTGCCTTCCGAAAGCGTCTTCGTAGGACCAGACCAGCCTCCCCTGTCCCACGGCGGCAGCCGCCTGTTTCAGGGGAATCTCGGTGGGCCGCTTCTTGAAACCGAGCCGGCCCATGCCGGCGGCCACGGCACCGGAGGAAACAATGGCCACTTCCCATTCCCGCTCCCGGGTCACCGTCACGATCTCGTCGGCCAGGGACCGAATCCGGTCGGTGTGCAGGCCGCTGGCGTCGGACGTGAGAATGGAGCTGCCGATCTTGACCACCAGGCGTTTGACTTTTTTCAGGATCTGTCTGCGGTCATTCATCATGCCTGTTTCCGCACCAGTTCAGCGAGGCGATAGAGGAGCGGCTTGACACCCTCGCCGGACACCGATGAGATGCAAAAGAACTCCATCCCATCCTCTTGGCAATGATCTTTCAAAGCCTCGATTCTGCCGGCGGGGTCGCCGGCATCGATCTTGGAGGCGGCCACGACACGCTTCTTTTCCAACAGTTTCGAATCAAAGAGTCCCAATTCCTCCTCCACCGCCTTGAGGGCTTTCACCACATCCCCGGCGCTGCTATCGGAAACGTCGATCAGGTGGAGCAGAACGGTGCAGCGCTCGATATGCCGGAGAAAGAGATCCCCCAAACCGGTTCCCTCATGGGCGCCGCGGATCAGCCCCGGAATGTCGGCCGCCACAAAAGAGACCGCATCATCAACCTGAACCACGCCGAGCTGCGGCGTGAGTGTGGTAAAGGGGTAGTCGGCTATTTTGGGCCGGGCCGCGGAAACCGCGGAAAGGAAGGTGGACTTGCCTGCATTGGGAAGCCCCACGACCCCCACATCGGCCAGAAGTTTCAGCTCCAGGATAATTTCCCGGGTCTCCCCCGGTTCTCCCGGCTGGGCGAAGCGCGGCGTTTGTCTTGTCGACGTGGCAAAGCGGGCGTTTCCCTGACCTCCCCGCCCCCCCTTGACCAGCAGCACCGTCTCGCCGTCCCGGACCAGGTCGGCCAGCACCTCGCCGGACTCCCGATCCCTCACCACCGTGCCGCAGGGCACCGGTACAACCAGATCATTGCCGGAACGGCCGGTCATGTTCTTGGCGCCGCCGCCTCTACCGTTTTCGGCGCGGTAATGCTTCCTGTACCGCTGGTCAATCAGGGTGTGAAGATTCCGGGCGGCCCGAATCATCACGCTGCCGCCGGCACCGCCGTCACCGCCGTCAGGCCCCCCCTTGGGGATGTACTTCTCCCGGCGAAAGCTGACACACCCTTTTCCTCCGGCACCGGAAAAGACGGTCACGGAAGCATAATCGACGAAGTTTTTCTCTTTACCCGGGCGCTTTGAATGGGAGGAAGGCATAGCGTCGCAGCAATGAGAAATCCATGAAATAAAAAAAGGGGATCGGGTACCCAGCATTCCTACCAAGGAGCCCCATCCCCCGCTGATCACGCAAGGTCTTTCGGTTTCAACGACCGGCAGCGTCTCTATTGAGCAACGGCGTAAACGCTGACCCGCTTCTTGTCACGACCCATGCGTTCAAAGGTCACCGTGCCCTCGATCAGGGCGAAGAGGGTATCATCCTTTCCTTTGCCCACGTTCTGCCCGGGATGAATCTTCGTTCCCCGCTGACGGACCAGGATGTTGCCCGCTTTCACCACCTGCCCGCCAAACCGCTTCACGCCCAATCGCTGGGAGTTGCTGTCTCTGCCGTTTCTGGAACTTCCTCCCGCTTTTTTATGTGCCATGGTCGACTCCCTCTATCCAGGATTAAGACGCAATCTCAACTATCCTGAGCCCCGTTCTCTCCTGTCGGTGCCCCTGTTTCCGCCGATATCCTTTTCGCCGTTTTTTCTTAAAAACGATAATCTTCTTGGCCCGATCCATGGAAACCACCTGGGCCTTGACCCGGGCACTCTCGATATAGGGTGTCCCGGCGGTCATGTCGTCATCACCGCCGATGAGGAGCACCCGGTCTATCTCAACCGTATCCCCCACATTCCCTTCGAGCCGTTCCACCTGAACCACTTCACCTTCGGCCACCTTATACTGCTTCCCGCCCGTTTCGATGATTGCGTATTTCATGCGCCTCGATCCTTTTCGTCAATGGTACCGGTTTCATCCACTCGCCATTCCAATGGAACTGCTAAAAATACCAAAAAGGCCATCGCCCTGTCAAGAATTTTTAAACAATTGAAAACAAATCGTTTTATGCCGGTGGGGGCAAATCCGGTTGACGCCCCTGTCGGGCCGGTCTATCTTCTGGAATTCAGCAACCATCGGATGCCGCCAAAGGAATCGGCCATGGGTCTTGTCTTCATGCTCTTCGCCTCAGCAAGCTTTGCGGCCATGGCGGCCATGATCAAGGGGTTGGGAACGGGGATCCCCCTGCTGGAACTGGTCTTTCTCCGCTGTGTTCTCGCGATCCCCTTTCTTCTGATCTTTGTGCGGCTGAAGAAGCGGCCCTTCATGGTCACCGCCAAGGGGGTGTTGCTCTTGCGAACCCTCTTCGGTATGACGGCCATGACCGGCTACTTTTATGCCCTGACCCACATGCCCTTTGCCGAATGCATCTTTCTGGGCCGGTCTCAGCCGCTGATTCTGGCACTCCTGGCACCCTTTGTTCTCGGTGAACGGGCCTCCAAGGCGGCCTGGGGGGCTATCTTTTCCGGACTGGCCGGCGTCGCCCTGATCATGCAGCCGGCCATGGCCTGGCCTGCTGCCGCCTGGGTCGCCATCGGGGCGGCAGCCGCCTCGGCCATGGCCCACCTGCTCGTCCGTCGGCTCAACGCAACCGACTATCCCCTGGTGATCGTATTGAACTTCACCATCTTGACAGCCTTTTTCACGTCCTTCTGGGTCATCCCCAACTTCGTTGCCCCGTCGCTGCTGGAATGGGTTCTGATCGCCGGTGTGGCCCTCTTTGCCAGCACCGGCCAGATCCTGATGACCCTCGCCTACCAGCGGGACCGGGCGCCTGTGGTGGCCTCGGCAAGCTACGCTTCAGTGGTCATTTCCATCATCCTGGGCTATTTCATCTGGGACGAGGTGCCCCATCCTCTCGCCTGGCTGGGGGGCGCACTGATCGTGGCCGGCGGCCTCATGCTGCTGCACACCCGAATCCACGTCACCGAGCCGGCCTCACCGACGGCAACATAAGACCTTGGTTAACCAAATGGCTTCAAACCGGATAGGGTTTGAAATGATGCAAACCCTGACGGAACCTTGACCAGTACCCTCACGTTCATGAGCACAAGGCTCCCCACCTGGGGCGATTTTTATGCCCGTTGCGGCATTGATCCAAGTAGTTCTGGCGGAACTGCATGGGATGCTTCATGGAATTTGGGGTTCCTGGCGGATGATACTGATGACGGTCTCCATCTACTCGTACCAGACACGGCGGTTGCCGCGATCCCTGAGCCCGCCTCCCTGCTGCTCCTCGGCTCCGGCCTTGCGGGACTGATCGGCTTGAGAAGAAAAACCAGGTAAGTTCGCTCACAACTCATGATTCCAAAACCCCTATCCATAATCCGGGTAGGGGTTTTTTGTTGCCCCGATGACGAGAAGATTGTAAGATTTTCTTTTTTATTTGCACGTTCCATCCGATTCATCCCATGGGAGGACCCATTGGAGACCCCCTGGAGTGTCACAATCTCCTTTGTGGTTTACACTGCGGGGATTGTGCTGGTCGGTCTCTATTCGGCCCGGTTCGCCTCCCGATCCACTTCCGACTATCTTCTGGCCAGAAAAGGGCTCGGCGCCTGGGTGACAGCTGTTTCGGCGTCGGCCTCCTCCGAGTCAGGGTGGGTGACCCTGGGACTGGTGGGTACCGCCTTCTCGGAAGGGATGGCCGCCTTCTGGGTGGTGCCGGGGTGCCTGGCCGGTTATGCCTTTAACTGGTGGGTCCTGGCGCGGCCGGTGAACCGCTTTACCTCTGCCCATCAGGTTTACACCGTGCCAGACCTGATGGCGTCGATCTATGAGGCAAAGGCGCTCGCCGTTCGCGTGATCTCCGTGGGGGTTATCTTCTTCATGATGACCGCCTACGTGGCCGCCCAGTTCAATGCCGCGGGAAAAGCCTTTCAGGCGGTGTTCCATATTCCCTACAAAATGGGGGTCCTCATCGGCGTGGGCATCGTTGTCCTCTACACCATGTCGGGAGGCTTCAGGGCCGTGGCGTGGACCGATTTTTTCCAGGGAGGACTCATGTGGCTTGCACTGATCTTTCTCCCCTGGATTACTGTCCATGAGGCAGGCGGATGGCATCAGATGACCGCCACCCTAGCCGCCCAGAACCCGGACTTGGTGAGTTTGTTCGGAGGGAAATCGGGTTATATGACCGTTGGCCTTGTCATCGGCTGGCTGGGGATCGGTCTCGGTTATCCGGGCCAGCCCCACGTGATCATCCGCTTCATGGCGGCCCGGAATGAGCAGGCAATCACAGGGGGAAGAATCATTGCCATGGTTTGGGGGCTGGTTGTCTTTGCGGGCGCCGTCACTTTGGGGCTCGCCTGCCGGGCCCTCTTCGGGTCTCTTCCCGATGCGGAGCAGGCCCTGCCGATCGTAGCCATCCAGCTTCTCCCCGGTGTCATGGCCGGGCTCATGCTGGCGGCCGTCCTGGCGGCCATCTGCTCCACGGCGGACAGCCAGCTGCTGGTGGCCTCTTCTTCTCTGTCCCATGACCTCTATGCCCGTCTGACGGGACGAGACCTCGATTCCGGGCACGTGATCACCATGGATCGGGCGGCCGTCGGTCTTTTGGGTTTTTTGGCCATGCTTCTGGCCTTGTCCGAGAACCGAATGATCTTCAGCTTCGTCCTCTATGCCTGGGCAGGGCTGGGGGCCGCATTGGGGCCGCCGCTGATTCTGGGCCTGCTCTGGGAAGGCGCCACAGCCCGGGGGGCCTTTTGGGGGGCTCTCACGGGATTTGTGACCGTCATTTTCTGGAAGAACGTGCCGCCCCTCTCTACAGCACTCTACGAGCTGGTACCGGGCTTTTTACTGGGCTTGCTCGTCGTCTGGGGTGTCAGCCTTTGGGATCGGAAGGTCGCCATCCGGGGGCGGTCAACTTGACGCTCCTTTGCCCGATCAGGTATCTTTGGGAAACCAGCGGGAGGAGCCGCTGAGGACCGACCGGGAAATTGGACGAGAGAAACACCATCATGACAACCAACCCCTTTGAAGAGCGGATCGCGCACATTCTGAGACAGGGTTTGCATTCCTGCGATCTTCAGGTACTCCAGATCAACGTGGGCCTCCGCTGTAATCAGAGCTGCGCCCATTGCCACCTGGAAGCTTCACCGGACCGGACGGAGATGATGTCGTGGCCAACCATGGCGCTGGTGTCGGAGGTGGCGAACCGTGTGCGTCCTCAACTGGTCGACCTGACCGGCGGCGCTCCGGAACTCCATCCCCACCTCACACGGTTTGTCGAATTGCTCCGCCGGGACGGCCACCGCTGCCAAGTCCATACCAATCTCACCTCTTTGATGGAGGGCGAAGCCGAAGACCTGATCCCTTTCTACAAGGAACACCGAATTCAGCTCGTGGCTTCTCTCCCCTGCTACCTGGAAGAAAACGTGCGGGCCCAGCGGGGCGGTGGTGTCTATGA
>CAYUBU010000149.1:0-12114 GCA_964443105.1 uncultured Nitrospirota bacterium | reverse complement strand
CGCTTGGTCAAGGTGGTCACCAGCACCCGTTCATGCCGTTCGGCCCGCTCCCGTATTTCGTGCAAAAGATCATCGACCTGGCCCTCCACGGGGCGGACCAGAATTTCCGGGTCCACCAGCCCCGTGGGCCGGATAATCTGCTCCGCGACGGCACGCCCCGCCTTCTCCAGTTCGTACTCGCCGGGGGTCGCGGATACGTAGAGTACCTGATGAACGGCGGCTTCGAACTCCTCAAAGGTCAGCGGCCGGTTGTCGAAGGCCGACGGCAGGCGAAAACCGTAGTTCACCAGGTTTTCCTTCCGGGCCCGGTCTCCCCGGTACATACCCCGAACCTGGGGAACAGTGGCATGGCTCTCATCGATGATCACCAGGGCATCCCTGGGCAGGTAATCCATCAGCGTCGGCGGGGGCTCCCCCGGAAGGCGTCCTGTCAGATATCGGGAGTAATTTTCGATCCCCTGGCAATAGCCGACTTCCTGAATCATCTCGAGGTCAAAGAGGGTGCGCTGTTCAACCCGCTGAGCCTCCAGGAGTTTCTCCTGGTGCTCGAACTCGACCACCCGCTCCTGCAGCTCTTTTCGAATTCCCCGCATCGCGTTGTCCAGCCGCTCCCTGGGCGTCACATAATGGCTGCCGGGGTAGATGGCGATCTTGGGAAGGGTCCGTAGCTTCTTGCCGGTCAGAGGGTCGACTTCCGATAGGGCATCCACCATGTCGCCGAAGAACTCGACCCGGATCGCCGTATCGGTGTAAGCCGGAAGGATCTCCACCACATCGCCCCGGACCCGAAAGGTGCCCCGCTTAAAATCGATCTCGTTGCGCTGATACTGGATCTCCACCAGTTTTTTCAACACCCGGTCCCGGTCTGCTTCCGTTCCTTCCTCCAGATAGACCAGCATGCCGTGATAGGCTTCCGGCGATCCCAGACCGTAGATACAGGAGACCGACGCCACAATAATTACATCGTTGCGCTCCAGCAGGGATCGGGTGGCAGAGTGGCGAAGTTTGTCGATCTCGTCATTGATGGAGGAGTCCTTCTCAATAAAGGTATCGCTATGGGGCAGATAGGCCTCGGGCTGATAGTAGTCGTAGTAGCTGACGAAATATTCGACGGCGTTTTCCGGGAAAAAGGTTTTGAACTCATTGTAGAGCTGCGCGGCGAGGGTCTTGTTGGGCGCCATGACCAGGGTGGTCTTACCGACCGCCTCAATCACCTTTGCCAGGGTAAAGGTCTTGCCCGATCCTGTAACACCGAGAAGAACCGCATGCTCCCGCCCATCCCGGACCCATTCCGTCAGGCGGGCGATGGCCTCGGGCTGATCGCCGCAAGGCTCAAATTCCGATGAAATGATAAATGGGTTCATGATAGGCCTAAGGCAAATTTCCCTTTATTTTATAATAGTTATCATGCACTGTCAATCCGGGTGAAACCCGGCGTTCGCCCATTAACCCGCTTTGGAAGAAGCCGTGGAATTCGAAAGAACTTCAGCAAAATCGGCCAAATATGTTATAACAAACCGACCGCAAATCGGAATCGATACCAAAGGACTCGTCGCTCCTCGGCGGCCCCCATAAACCGGACAAAAGGAAACAGGATGCCCATCCGCCCCGGAACCAAAACCGTACTCTTTGGCCTGGCCCTTCTTCTGGGTATTGGGTCGGGGTGGGTCATCTCCCACATCGGGAACCTGCCCCACGTGGAAGACCTGGAGACCTATCACCCCAGCGAGGTCTCCCGTATCTTGGCTGACGACCAAACCCTGCTGGATGAACTCTACATTGAACGACGGGATGTGGTTCCCTTTGACCAGATTCCCCCACACCTCAAGGAGGCGATCATCGCCGTGGAGGACGCCCGGTTCTACAGCCACCACGGGATCGATTTTCGAGGCATCAGCCGTGCCATGATCAAGAACGTCCGGGCAGGGAGATTTGCCCAGGGCGGCAGTACCATCAGCCAGCAGTTGAGCAAGGTCCTCTTCTTCACCCCCGAAAAGACACTGACCCGCAAAGTCAAGGAAGCAATCCTCACCCTTCAGATCGAGAAACGGTACACCAAGGATCAGATCCTCGATCTCTATCTGAACCAGATTTATCTCGGAACCGGCTGCTATGGCGTCCAGACGGCGGCAAAACGTTTTCTGGGAAAAGACGTCTCCCAGGTTACCCTGGCCGAGGCCGCCCTCCTTGCGGCGCTTCCCAAGTCCCCCGCCCGCTATTCCCCCCTCGATCACCCGGAAGCCGCGATGGAGAGAAGAAACCATGTCCTCGATCGAATGGGTGAGGAAGGCTACATTTCCGATGAAGAAAGAGTGGAGGCTCAGAAGGCGCCTTTGACTCAAGCCACATACAAAGCCATGGGGGAGCGGGCCCCCTATTTCATTCAGATGGTCATCCAGGAACTGGAAGGAAGGCTGGGCAAGGATATCCTCTACAAAGGCGGTCTCACAATCCACACAACCCTTGACCCCAAGGCCCAGGAGAGAGCCCAGGCCGCCGTTAGAAGCGGTGTGGAACGGATCTTGGCGCGCCATGAAGGCGGTGAGCCGACCCGCCTCCAGGCGGCATTGGTCGCGATCGATCCCGGCAGCGGAGAGATAAAGGCCATGGTCGGCGGAACCGATTTCGCCGTAAGCCAGTTCAACAGGGCCGTGCAGGCCAAACGGCAGCCGGGCTCCGCCTTCAAGCCCTTTATCTACGCCGCAGCCCTGGAACGGGGATTCAGCGGTGCCGACCAAATCCAGGATACCCCCATGACCTATACCGACCCCAAGTCGGGGAAACAGTGGAGACCCCAGAATTTTTCCCACGAATTCAGCGGGTCCGTGACCCTGCGCCGGGCGCTGGAGCAGTCTCTCAATGTCCCCACCGTTCGCCTGCTGCAGGAGGTGGGGATCAAGCAGTCCATCGAATTTACCCGTCGCCTCGGCATCGAGAGTCGACTCAATCCCTACCTCTCGCTGGCCCTGGGCACCTCGGAGGTTTCCCTGCTGGAACTGACCGCCGCCTACGGCGTTTTCGCAGCCCGGGGGATTTACGCCAGTCCCATCAGCATTACCCGTATTTATGATCGCAACGGGCGCCTTATTGAAGAGCATGAAGCAAAACAGCGGGTCGCCCTCGACGAAGAGACAGCCTTTCTCATCACCTACCTGCTCCAGGGTGTGGTGCAGTCGGGGACCGGGAAGCTGGCCCAAAGGCTGGCCCGCCCGGTCGCGGCCAAGACCGGAACCACCGACGATTACAGCGATGCCTGGTTTGTCGCCTATACGCCTGAACTGGTGACAGGTGTCTGGGTCGGCTACGACGAGCGCCGTACCATCGGACGGGGGGAGACCGGGGCACGGGCGGCGGGACCGATCTGGCTCGAATTCATGGAGGGGACCCTCAAGCACAAAGCGCCCTCCTTCTTCCCTGTTCCCCCATCTCTGGTCTTCCGGCGGATAGACGCCCGCACGGGCGAACCGGCAACCGCGGAGACGACGGAAGTCATTGAGGAAGCATTCCGGAAGAACGGCCCTGCTAAACCGCGATGAGGCAGGCTAGAAAGAGTTGTCCAGGATGAGCCGCTCGTGGCGACTGAGGATCTCGATGAAGACGTCGACAATCCCGGGGTCAAAATCGGTACCGCGGCATCGGGCCAGTTCGTCCATCACCCAGGGATCGGAACGGGCCTTGCGATAGGGACGATTGGACGTCATGGCATCATAGCTGTCCACCACCCGAATGATCCGGGCTCCGATAGGGATTTCAGATCCCCTTAAGCCTTTAGGATATCCGGTGCCATCAAAGGATTCATGATGGTGAAGGATAATGGACAGCACGCTGTGGGGCAGACCGAGGGGTTCCACCAGTTGGATTCCCCGACGGGGATGGTCCCGGACCTCCGCCCATTCGGTCTCATTGAGCGGTCCTTCCTTGTTGATGATATCGTTGCTGATACCCACCTTGCCGATGTCATGAAGAAACGCCGCGATCCTGAGATTTTCCCGCTCCGCCTCAGGCAAGTCGAAATGGGCCGCCACCATCATGGCGTAAAGGTCGACCCGCTCCGAATGCTGATGCATGTGGAGATTCTTTTCTTCCAGAATTCGGGAGAGCACTTTTACAAAATCGACGAGACTCAGTTCTCTGTAAAGCGTAAAAATGTCCCGCAGGGGAAAAGAGGTCCCCTCATGGATCTTCATCCCGGGCTCGCCGCGCCAGTCTTCTGTATCCTCAGTGGGGCCGGTCTCTTTCCGGCGGTTCCGCTCCAGCAGGCCTGACACGACGCCGCGCATGCTCTCACCCAGCCGCTTCTTGCGGACCGCGTTTTCCGTCACCTCGACCATCTCGACTACGTCGAAGGGTTTGGTAATATAATCGAAGGCCCCGTATCGGATCGCCTGCTGCGCCGTGGAAAGGGTCCCGTAACCGGTGACGATGACCACCTCCACACTTTCATTTTCTTCTTTGATCCGTTTTAACACCTCGATACCGTTCATATCGGGCATGTTCAAATCGAGGGTCACCACATCAAAAGGTCTGGTGGCGATCAGCTGTAAGGCTTCCTGGCCGCTCACCGCCGTCTCAACGGTGTGGTGGGGCTTCATGACGATCCGCAGCGACTCCAGGGGGCCGATTTCATCATCTACAACAAGTATATTACCTCTGATGGACATCCAAAATTTCCTTTCGACAGGTTCCAATCCGGTGATTGCCGCAGGCGGGACGAGGTTTTGCTTTGCAAGTCTTGTGCCACGGCTCCCATTCCTGGCCGCCAAAGGTCCGGTGGAGGGTGCGAAAGCGGTACGGATCGGCTGGTGCATCACCAAAGTGACCGGCCGAAAAGTCTATCTTATTAAAACTTCAGGCGAATCTCCATGGGTGCATCGGACAGCCCGTGGAGGAGAAAACTGGGGCCTTGAAAATGATTTTTCATATTTTAATGGTTAAATCTGAATCAAAGAGGATGGGAAGCATGAATTAAGGCCAATTTTGCCCGAAAACAGGTCTAAATTGTCCTCCGGGCTAGCCCGGATATTGCATGAGTGATCGTCATGAGGGGCCGTAGAAGCAACACAGGCAATGGGTGCCAGGCAGGCCTGCCTGGCACCCTTATTCTGGCTGAAGACATATTGAAATATTTCGAAGTCAGGAAATTCTCTGCAACGCCGCATGTGGCAGCTTATCCGGCACCGTAATAGATTTACTCATGCAATTTTTGGGCTAAAGCTGCAGACCGTATTTTTCGACCTTGTAACGGAGCATCTTCCGGGTAATACGCAGCGTCTCCGCTGCCTTGGTTTTATTCCCCCGGGTCCGCTTGAGGGCATTCACGATCATTTTCTTTTCGAAGTCCTCAACAGTTTCAGAAAGGGACTGGCCTTTCTCTATAAATTCTCTGTCGGGGCGGGTGGACTCCATCTGCAGTGACCGGATCTTTTCGGGGAGGTCTTCCGGCTCAATCATGTCTCCGGTACAGAAGGCCACGCTCCGCTCGATGACGTTTTCCAATTCCCGCACATTGCCGGGCCAGCGATACTCCATCAGAAGTTCCAGGGCCTCCTTGGCAATCCTCTTCGCCGGGGCGTCGTCTTCCATACCGTTCTTTTCGAGAATGTGATTGACCAGAGGATGGATATCATTCTTACGCTCTCTGAGAGGGGGAATCCGGATGGGAACCACGTTGATCCTGTAATAGAGGTCCTCCCGGAATTCTTTCAGCCGCATCGCCTCCTCCAGGTCCCGGTTCGTGGCCACAACGAATCGAACATCGATCTTTTCGCTGACCGTGGCTCCGAGGCGGGTAAACTCCTTCTCCTGCAGGACCCGCAGAAGCTTCACCTGCGCGCTCATGGGCAGATCTCCGATTTCATCAAGAAACAGAGTGCCCCCTTCCGCCAGTTCAAACTTGCCCAGGCTTCGTTCACGGGCATCGGTATAGGCACCCTTCTCGTGGCCGAAGAGTTCGTTTTCAATCAGCGTCTCCGGTATGGCCGCGGCATTTACCGCGATAAACGGTTTGTCCCGCCGTTGACTGTTGAAGTGGATCGCCCGGGCGATCAATTCCTTACCGGTACCGCTCTCCCCGTAAATCGCCACCGTCGATTTCTTGTCGGCGATCTGCTTGATGGTCTGAAAGATCTTTTTCATACTGCCTGTACGGCCCACGATGTTGCTGAAATTGTACGACCTTTCCACTTCCGAGCGGAGGGATTTGACCTCTTTGATGAGTTTGATGCTCTCCACCGTCTTCTTGACGATCATCCGGATTTCGTCCACGTCAAAGGGCTTGGTAACGTAGTCCTCGGCACCGAGTTTCATTGCTTCAACTGCGTTCTTAACAGTCTTCGTCGCCGTGATCATGATCACTTTGGCTTGGCTGTTGATTTCCCGGATCTTTCGGAGGGTCTCCATGCCATCCATCTGGGGCATCTTCACATCGAGCAGAATCACCTCCGGTAGTTCCTCCCGGATCAATTTGATCGCCCCTTTTCCGCTATCGGCACTGAGCACACTATAATCGTTCTCAAAGATCATCCGGATCGACTCGCGGACACCGGCCTCATCATCGACGACCAGAATTGCCTGGTCCTTTCCATTCTGCGACGCTGCAGACATGAGTCCCCTCTTCCATGCTGATAGGTGATTTGACCCGGATATTGCATGAGTAAATCTATTACGAGGCCGGATAAGCTGCCGTATGCGGCGTTGCAGAAAATTTCCTGACTTTGAAATATTTCAATATGTCTTCGGCCAGAAAATTTTCTGCGCCTTGCCTAAGGCGCTTCTACAACCTCTCCTGACGATCACTCGTGGCTTATCCAGGTTAAGACAGAAATATAGTTCGTATTCTATTATCCCAACATAAATAAAGTCAATATTTTATTGTCATTTTTTGCCTAAATTCTGGGTTTTTGGAGTCAGATACTGCAGGAAATCTACGGTCAGGCCCCCATTCTCTCACAGCCGTTCACCAGGGGCGAGTTTTGTACATCTCTAATACTACTATCCAGTCATATGACAGGACGCAAAAGAAGTCAGGGTGCCAGGCAGGCCTGCCTGGCACCCCCTTGCCTCGCCATAACCGGAGTAATCCGCCAGGGGGGTTCATGATTTTCTGAGAAGGTAGTAACGGATCTGATGGGCGCTTGTGAAAAAACGATGGGTGAGCAACCTCACCATCAGGAACGAGCTGAGCATGACGGCCGCCGAGATCATCAGCATGACCACAATCTGATAGCGGGTCGCGATGAAAGGGGACGTGCCCGAGAGAATCTGGCCGGTCATCATGCCCGGGAGGGTGACCAGGCCGACGACCATCATACTGTTGAGCGTCGGCAGGAGGGCAGCGGAAATCGCCTGGCGCCTGGCGCTGGCCGCAGCCTGCCGAACGTCAAAGCCGAGGGAGAGTAACGTTTCAATCTCGTTTTTCCTGAGCCGGAGTTCGCTCCGGAACCGCTCGGCGCCCAGGGTTGCGCTGTTCATGGCATTGCCGATGATCATGCCCGCCAGGGGAATCAGGTATCTCGGATTATACCAGGGGTGAATCTGCAGCACTACTTCGGTCACCGTAAAGATGGTAATACCGGCCCCCACGAGAATGGAGAGGGCCATGATGGCAAAGAGCCGGGCATCCCGCTGTTTCAGGCGCCCCACACCGGCCTGACACGCGGTACCTACCATGAAGGCCACCATGAGCACCACCAGATACCACCGCTGTACCGCAAAGATGTATTCCAGAACGTAGCCCACAAGGAATAGCTGAACGACCGTCCGGATCACGGCGATCCCGAAATCTCGTTCCAGGCCGAGTTTCTCGTAAAAGGAGATGGCCACAACCAGTAGGGCCAGAAGCCCGGTGAGGGAAAGCTGAAAAAGGCTGATGGCAAGGATCGGCTCATCCATGGGAATTGACGATCTCCCCTTGACTCAGCACCACCTGCCTCCCATGAAGGCTTTCGGCAAACTGGCCGAGGTGGGTCACCACAACAAAAGCGATCCCCCGTTTTTCATTGATCCGGAGAATCGTCCGGGCAAGGATTTCCCAGTTGGTTTGGTCGAGAGCTGAGGTCGGCTCGTCCATGAGGATGATGGAGGGCGACATCATGAGTACCCTGGCGATGCTGACCCGCTGTTTCTCTCCCACGGAGAGGCCCTCGTCGTGGCGGTCGAGCAGATCGGCGGAGAGCCCGACTGAAGCCATCGCCTCACGGCACAGGGCATCTCCCGGCTTTCCCGTTCCCTGCCTGTCATAGGGGAGCAGGAGATTGTCCCGGACGGTCCCCTCCACCAGGAAGGGTTCCTGGGGGATCAGAGCAATTTCCCTGCGAAGCGCCTGAGGCCCCATGTCGGCGGTGTTGACGCCCCGCAAGAGTATTTCTCCATCCGAGGGATCCTCGAGGCGGTTGCAGAGTCTGAGGAGAGTCGACTTTCCGGCCCCCGACGGACCGACCAGCACCAGCACTTCCCGTTCCCCAAGGCTCAGGTCGATGCCCTTTAAAACCGGATCGGAGTAGGTGTTCCGGGAAAGTCTGTATCTGAAAGAGATATGGCGGAGTTCAAGAAGCGTCGGGCTCAACGTACCATTTCCCTGGCGTCGGGACGGTTCACCCCGCTTCGGTCTTTTCTCCGCTCATGGCGGTTGGGGTCTTTCGGCAGGTGGATGTAAAACGTCGAACCCTCCCCGGGGGCACTCTCCACAGAGACGCTTCCCAGGTGCTCCTCCACAATCTGTTTGGAGATGGCCAGTCCCAGTCCCGTCCCGGACGCTTTCGTCGTGTAGAAGGGGGTGAAGAGTTTTTCTATTTCCCCTTCAGACATGCCGGCGCCATTGTCCTCGATACCGATGTGGACGAATCCGGCCCCCTCGGGCGCGCTGTCAAAACGGGTCCTTACCGAAAGTACGCCGGCTCCGTCGACCGCATGAAAGGCGTTTTGACAGATATTCAGGAGCACCTGTTTTATCTGTTCCGGATCGCAGAGAATATCACCGTAGCCCTCGTCGTCAAGATCGAGTCTCAGTTCAATTCCCTGTTGCTCTGCAGTAGACTCTATGAGGGTGATCACTTCTCCCAGAAGATCGTGAGTATTGACGGACTGGAATCTCGGATTGGACGGACGGGCGAAAACCAGCAGATCTTCCACAAGTCTGGAAATCCGGTCGACCTCATTGGCCGCGACCTTCTGAAACCGTTCCCGAAATTCACGGTCGTCATGGCGTTCAGGGAGGAGCTGAAAATAGGTCTTAATTGATACCAGGGGGTTTCGAATCTCGTGGGCCAAACCGGCAGTCAAAGTTCCCAGCAGAGCGAGACGATCTGTCCGCCGCATGCGGGCCTGGGACTGCTGGAGCTGCTCGCAAAGGTAGCGGTTCTGAAGCCCCGAAGCCATCTGCGTGAAAAGGGGAGCCAATGCCTCGATGGACCCCCGCAGACTGCCGGTTGCCCCACTCCCCTGGCGGAAGATGATAAACCCGATAAGATCTTCTCCTGTGTGCAGGGGCACGACGGCGTCGGCTTCAAACTGGGTCAACCGATGCCGCAGCACAGGTTCGTTGACCGCCTCCCCTGCTTCCGAAGCCGGTGCAGGGAGGAACACCGGTTTTCTGGAATACTTGAGCAGCCCCACAAAGGGGTCTGAGGCAAGCATTCGCTCCGGCGCCTGCAGGTCGGCTCCGGACTGGATCCCGGGATAGACAACATAGTCGTCTTCATAGCCCCGCAAAAAGAGGGAGAGGGCCTCCAGACCCAGACGATCCCGCAACAGGGCAATGAGTCGTCCGGGAAGATTTTCCCGCCCTTCGCTCTCGCTCATCATCTGGTGAAAATCGGAATAGATGTCGTTGTCAGCAGCCCCCTGGTCTGCAGCCTCTGAAGGAGCGGCGGCGAAAGATCGTAAACGTTGATGAAAAATCAGGGCGACGCCCGTCAGAATGAGTACCGCCAGAGGTGCCCAGGTTCCAAGAAACAGGCGGATAACAAGAAGAGTGATGCTGCCGTAAAGGATGGGCGGAAATAAAGGGGAACGCTGGAACCGAGCGGCACGGGAGAGCAGAAACTGCCCAAGGGGATGTGAAATCATGACAAGCAGATACCTCCTTGAAGCGTACTCTTTCGATCTCAGCACACTGGGGCTGGGGCTAAAGATAATACTCGAGCAGCAGCTGTTTGATCCGCTTCGGGTCAAACTCCTGCTTGAGGTGGGGTATGATTCTGGGATTCTCCCTCTTTCCCGATATCTCCTGTTCCAGCACCCGGAAGAGGACCCGAGCCATCTCGGCATCGAAGTGGGTTCCCATGCACCGTTTGACCTCTTTCAGCGTCTCTTCCAGACTGATCTGGTTCCGGTAAGGCCGATCTGTGGTCATGGCATCGAAAGCGTTAGCCAGAGCAATAATACGCACGCCCACGAGCAGGTCTTCGCCTCGAAGCCCATCGGGGTAACCGTTGCCGTCAACCTTTTCATGGTGATGCCGGGCCAGGGTCGACAAATCACCCCAGGGGAACTTGATGTTGGAGAGAATCTCGTAACCGACCGCCGGATGACGGTGCATCTCTTTCGTCTCCTCGTCACTGAGACAGGAGGTTTTCCGAATAATGGTGTTGTCCACGGTGATCTTGCCGATGTCATGAAGCAGTCCCGCGAGATGGAGTCCTTCCAGTTCGGCCTCGTCGAGGCCGACTTCCTCGCCGATGGCTACCGCATAATCGGCCACCCGGGCCGAATGGCCCCGGGTGTAGCTGTCCTTGGCATCGATGGCCGTGGCAAAGGCCATGATGGTTTCGTTGTAGATACCCCGGAGGTTTTCGTAGAGTCTGTAGTTCTCACGCACCTTATTCTCGAGCTGGGAAAAGAGCTGATTGTTGTGCAGGGCAATAGAGAGCTGCTGACACATCATGGCGAGAATCATCCGGTCGTCCTCGCTGTATTCCCCGCCGCTGAAGCGGGCACCGACGGAGATGATGCCCACCAGCACCTCTCCCACACAGAGTGGTGCCAGGAAAGCCGATTCCGCCTGATTCAAGACAACCCGGTTGACGTGGGCAAAATCATCAAGATAGTCAGGCAGCGAAGCCACCTCGACCACGTTGGGTGACAGAAGCCACGACTGGGCATCTTTATCGGTCACCTGAAGCGAGATATCCAGTGATTCGGGAATTCCCTTTCTGGCGAGGGGAACCATGCGGGACAGTTCGGGATGGTACCGGTAAATGGCGCCATGGGCTGCCGACAGGGTGCCCAGGATCAGGTAGAGTCCTGACTTGGTGATTTGCTCGAAGCTTCCATTGGAGGTGATCGCCTGCCCCAGGTCGTTCAACGAGCTGAGCGCCCAAAGGGTCTTGTTAACGCTGACACCAGGGTTCGGTGTTATCATAAAAAACTCCCGGAAGCTAAGCTACGGCACTGGCCCAATGGACGGCATCTTCCTCGGTCTGGAAAATGGGCGCACTTTTGGTCAGCTCCATGAATTCGAAGACCAGCGAATTGTTGGCGGAAAGGTTTGAGAAAGAGATAGATCCCTGGGCTTTCTTCAATCGATCCATCATGCCGATCAGGAAGGAGATCCCGATGCTGTTAATAATCGGGGAATCGGAAAAGTTAACGATGACCTTGCGGTAGCCGTCGCGAATAACCTCGTCGCAGCGCCTTTCAATCTGTTCTCCACCCAGATGATTGATGTACCCCTGGGGATAAAAAACGACGAAATCTTCAGCGTATTTGACATCGACTTGAAAACGCCCCATCTTGTCTCTCCTCCCGTCTTGAGTCGTGAATATTTCCGCATGCTGACCGGCGCCAACCTTGGTTGATCTACACTGCCTCCTGATTCAAGCGAAACTTCTTGAGGCCTGTCTCCTTGGGATAGTACTTCACCATTTTCAGCTTCGTGCCCACGGGCACATCCTTGAACTCCACCTCGTCCATCAGGCTCTTGATCAACTCGATCCCCCATCCCCGTCGCGCTGCGTCGGACTGGCTTCGAGCGCCGCGGGGGGACGGCACCTTCTTCGGGTCAAAAGAGACCCCCTTGTCCTCCACCACGATGGAGAGCTTCTCCGTGTCCAGGGTGAAGGTAATATAAATCTTGCCATCCATACTGCCGCTGTGTTCGAAGGAATTGATGCAGGC
>CAYUBU010000148.1:0-14699 GCA_964443105.1 uncultured Nitrospirota bacterium | reverse complement strand
ACCCGACTCCGAGTCCGAAAGCGCCAAAGTCATCCACGATCGTGTCGAAATTTACTCCATTGATGGTCTCATGGGCCTCATCCCCTCCCATATCCTGACCGAAAAGGAAGATCTCCCACCTCCCTGCCCGCGTCCGCATCTGCTCCTCCCCGAATGACGGAACCGCAGTAAGAAACCATTGAGTTAATAAAAACAGACCGACAAAATTCATCACGTAGAAACGCTTCACTGCTTCGCTCCTTTCTCTTCTTCTACCATCTGATGTGGCCATCTATTTGATTTGACGTTTAGGGGCAAAACTTATTCAAAAGTTTAGCTATGGGATCTGTCCCCAGGGAGGTTCCTGAATGCTGCTCCTATCTGTCCAAAGTCAAGGGTGACCCCGGGAGTTACCCACATGGTGAGAATACCTAGAGGAAGCCACATTGTCTCCGTGCTTGACTCTCCGCCAGTGAATAAATCAACAACGGGTCCCCTCAGGCTACCCGAAGTCCATGTCTCTGACGATGTCTCGTAGCCGATTCCCCCATGCCCTCCCGGGCTTCGCTTCCATGCTATCCGCACACCATGCCATCCGCCGCTTGACAGGACGACAAAACCGAACTACAAATAGTAGGGAAATTCTTTTGCCCGAACAGGGACGGCCGCTCGGGGGTCTGATTATACGAAGGGAGAGATGATGAAACATTCCGGTTTACGTTTGCTGACCTTTGTTATTCTGTTTTTGTTCAGCGCTGCCGTGGCGGTACAGGCGGCGGACAAAATCGACGAACGGATGAAGACCGCCACCGAAGTGCTCGACGATATCATGGCGATCCCGGAAAACTTGATTCCGCCGTCTTTGCTGAACAATGCCCACGGCATTGCGGTGATCCCCGGTGTGATCAAGGCCGGCTTCTTTGTGGGCGGGCGGTGGGGCCGCGGGGTGCTTTCGGTGCGGACAGCGGGCGGGGGCTGGAGCAACCCCGCATTTGTAACCCTCACGGGTGGCAGTATCGGATGGCAGATCGGGGTGCAATCGACCGACATCATCCTGGTCTTCAAGAGCAGCAAGAACATTGAAGCCCTGATGACGGGGAGGTTTACGCTCGGTGCGGACGCGTCGGTTGCGGCCGGTCCTGTGGGCCGCCACACGGAGGCCAGTACCGACATTAAGCTTCAGGCGGAGATCTATTCGTACTCCCGAAGCCGTGGTCTCTTTGCAGGGGTGGCGCTGGAGGGCGCGGCCCTGCAAATCGATTATAGGGCCATTGAGAGCTTTTATCAAAGTCCCGGTTTGATCCCCCGGGCCCTCTTTACGGGGGGGGCCGTCCGGGTGCCTTTCTCGGCAATTCAGTTCAAAAATACGGTTGACCGCTACACTGCAACAGCCCCCACACGCTGAAAGAGGTCTGTCTGTCGCGCAACGGGAACCATCGGATCGCACCGTTTAGTCGTTGTTTGTAAAAAGACCATCACGCCATAGCATTCTTTGCCACTCAAAACTCGGGGAGGTCCAGCACGTTTTCTTTCGACACACCAACCCGGCAGAACCAGAACCGAAGAAACGACGAGGGTCGTCCATAAAATTATAAGTTTCTCTCTTCTGTGTGATTATAATTTTATGATTTTATGGACGGCCCCAGGGAGACCCCATGGAGAGATCGGGTACAGGGAGCCACACTCTATCCGTTATTGATTCTCCGCCAGTGAACAAATCAACAACGCTCCCTCAGGGGTCCACTGATTCGGCCTCCATATCAGCTGAGTCGACAGGCAGATAAATCTCAAACGTTGAGCCTTCTCCATTCTTGCATTTCACATCGATATGGCCCCGATGCTGCATGATTATCCCGTGAACAATGGCCAATCCAAGACCTGTTCCTTTCCCGAATGCCTTTGTCGTAAAGAATGGTTCAAAGAGATTTTGTCTGGTGACATCATCCATGCCGGACCCCGAGTCCGTTACTGAAATCAGTACATACCGGCCTGAATCGAAAGAACATTTTGTCTGAGTAGATTTTTCATTCAATTTTACCGATTTAGTCTTTATATGCAATACCCCGCCGTTGAACATTGCATCCCGAGCATTACAAGCGAGATTTATCAAGACCTGCTCGATCTGTCCGGCATCAACTCGGACGGGCAAATCCTGTTCTGATAATGTGAACTTTAACTCAATGTCCTCGCCGATAATTCTTATAAGCATCTCTTTCATACGGTAAACCATGTCATTGGCATTTATAAGTTCAGCTCTCATCGTCTGTCCCCTGCTGAAGGAGAGCATGTTCCGTATAAAATGTGCCCCCCTGTGAGCAGTTTTCATTAACTGCTTGAGCGTAGTCATTGACGGGTGGTCCTTCTCCATTTCTTTTTCTATGATGGTTCCAAAGCCGATCACAATATTCAGGATATTATTGAATTCGTGGGCGATGCTCCCGGCCCCAACACCTACCGACGACAATTTTTGCGCCCGGGCAATTTCGTCTTCAAGCTTTCTCTGATAGGACAGATCTCGTACGGAGAGCACAATCTTTTTACGTCCCGAGGATGTGAAAACGCCGGCAGTGATTTCACCTGTAAAGACATTGCCGTCCTTTCGCCTGAAATCGTGCTGCGGAGGGGATTTGCTGTCATGTACCTTACCCCTGAGCTGCTGTAATATCCCGATAATGTTATCTTTTTCGGCATAGATCTCTCCTGCCGTCAGCGTTAGAAACTCCCCCTCTGAATACCCGTAAAGGTCCAGGGCAGCCCGGTTCGCGTCCTCAAACCGATGCGTCTCAGCGTCCAGTATGATGATGCCATTCGGCTGGGTATTAAGGAGTTTTCGGAATTTCTCCTGGCTCTCCTCCAGTTCTTTCTCGTCTCGTTTGCGATCGCCAATCTCTTCAACGATACCCTCCAGTACTCGAGGATCACCATGGTCATCACGGGACATTTCGCAGAATAATGAAGCCCATAGTGTAGCCCCATCCTTTTTTTTCATTTTTATCTCATAATCAAGGACGACTTCTTTCTTACGAAGTTCGGCCAGCAATTTCGCTTTCTGGTGTGGGCAGGCGCAGCGTTCGCCCAACCCATTCTTTATAAATTCCTCAACGGAACTGAAACCGCACATCTCTGCAAGGGCCTGGTTTGCCATGGTAAACTTCCCATCAATTGTGGCTCTGAATACGCCAACGCGACAATTGCGCTCATTCATCAGGTTTTCCTCCATCTTCTCTTCAGTCATTCCTTCGCAGATAAGCCCTTGTAGCCCGGATATTGCATGAGTAAATCTATTACGAGGCCGGATAAGCAGCCACATGCGGCGTTACAGAAAATTTCCTGACTTCGAAATATTTCAATATGTCTTCAGCCAGAAAATTTTCTGTGCCTTGCCTGTGGTGCTACTACGGCCTCTCATGACGATCACTCATGCAATATCCGGGCTAGACCCTCATCAGATCTTTCAAAATCGAAACGAGCTCATTTCCCATCCTGTTTTTTGCGATATATTTACTGGCTCCCGCCTCGATGGCCGCATTCCCATAGAGTGGGTTTTCGGACATGGTCATGACGATCACATGAATATCAGGAAGCACCTTCTTGATGTGCCGGGTGGCTTCAAAGCCATCCATCTCGGGCAAAGCAAAATCCATTAGAATCAGATCCGGCTGATACACGAAGGATTTCAATAAGGCCTGCTTGCCGCTATTTGCCTCGAAAATCTCAGAATTCGGGAAATGAGTCTTTATCAGATCCTGGAGCGATGAGCGCAAGACGTCGTGGTTCTCCGCAATCAAAACCGTCGGGCCTTTCTTTTGATTGTCGACATAACGATCGTTCATTAAAACTCCAAATGGTTGTCTTCTATTAAGGTATTGTTTTATCCTTGCCCCGTGAAGACCCAGCTGCTCTATGCGGCCAACAAATCCGTCAAGATCGGAACAAGGTCTGCACCAATTCTGTTTTTAACGATATAACTATTAGCCCCCACCGAGACGGCCGCAGTGTCATAGAGTGGATCTTCGGTCATCGTCATGATGACCACGTGACTCTCTGCAAGGATCTTCTTGATGAGCCGGGTGGTTTCAAGTCCACCCATCCCAGGCAATGCAAGCTCCATGAGGATCACATCGGGATGATACACCAAGGCTTTGACTAAGGCCCTCGACCCGCTATTTGCCTCAATGACATGAGAGTTTGGAAAATGAGTTGCTACCAGGTCACAGAGTCTGGTCCGGAACATGTCGTGCTCCTCCGCGATCAAAAAGATCGGACCTTTATTTTGATAATCCATTTCGGTCCTTTTCATCATCAACCTCCGTGGCTTCGCCCTGTTTTGAAACATTTTTCAATCCTCGGCATCTGAAAACCCTGTCCACCTAGGTGGACAAAAAATCTGTCAGCACAGGGAAAGGTTCGTTTCTGATTTTACTTTTGACCAGGCAGATATCGGCCCCCGCTGCCATGGCAGCGCTCTGATACTCTCCATTCTCGTACATCGTGAGTATTTCCAACCGACTATGTGGAAGGGCTCTTTTGATACACCGGATGGTTTCGAGATCTTTCAAACGGTGCATCCCTCCACCGATCAGTAGGATGTCAGGCTGCTGTTCAGTGGCCAGAGAGACGGCCTCCTCTGCGTTGTGGGCCTCCCGAATATGAGAGGAGGCGAAATTCATGACGACCCAGTTACGGAGCCCCGTCCGCAACAAGCCATGAAATTCTGAAATCATGATGATGCGTATTTTCCCCTGGTCACAAGAATAATTAATGTTTGACGTGATGCTCCAGATTCTCATAAGCCCCTCCTTGCCTGATATGGCTATCGCTTGGGATCTGCCTTCAATACAGATGGTATGAGCGTAATCGGAATCCCGGGAATTGTATGTAGGGAGAGTTTGGCACTTCCTGTGGGGAAGCTTTGAAAAGCGATTCAGAATCGGAGGTTTTGTTCTTTAGGGAGGATCAGGAATCCAGTGTGGTCAGGCCATGGTGGATGGCGAATTTCACAAGGCCGGGGAGGTCACCGACGCCAAGTTTCTGCATCAGCCGGCTCCGGTATGTTTCGACTGTTTTGGGGGAGAGGCAGAGGATCTCCCCAATCTCTGCGCTGGACTTGCCTTCAACAACCAGCGGAAGGATCTCTCTTTCACGGGCGCTCAGTTTCTCCAGGGGACTTTTCGGAGACGGGGTTTGCCGCCAGTGGAGATAGTCATCAATCATTGTCTCCTCAATGCGTTTACTCAGATAACGGCGCCCGACATGGACCGTACGAACCGCTTGAGTGACCTCTTTGCCCGCCGATTCCTTGAGCAGATACCCCTGTGCTCCGGCCTTCAACGCCTGAAAGATGTGCTCCGCGGTATGATGCATGGAGAGAATGACCACCCGCGTTGAGGGGCAGGTCTCGTGGATCTGGGCCGTGGCATCGATTCCATTCATGCCGGGCATGGAAATATCCATGATGACCACGTCAGGCTCTAATTGTTCTACCTGGTGTACCGCCTCCCGACCATCACCCGCTGCACCCACCACCGTGATGTCGGTCTCAGCTTCCAAAAGAGCCTGCATACCATCCCGTACCACAGCGTGATCATCGGCCAAAAAGACTTTTATCGCCATTCCACCCTCTCTCTTTAATCAACAAACATACTCCAAAAACAGGTTGTTATTCAGGATACTTGTTTTCTAATTCAATAACCACGCGGGTGCCTTTGCCCGGTGCAGTATCCACGCGTACCTGCCCATCCAGTGCCTGGGCCCGTTCCTGCATGGTCAAAACTCCCCACCCTTTAAGGGTCCCGGAATTCTTGAGTGCTGTCATATCAAAGCCCTTTCCATCATCACTGATCGTGAGACTGAACAGTCCCTCCGCTTCTTCGAAACTCAAGGTAACCTTCCTGGCCTCTGCGTGCTTGGCCACATTGGTCAGGGCTTCCTGGGTAATGCGGAAAAGAGCCGATTCCACAGCTTCAGGCATGCGGACCGGCAGCTCACCTCCCTGAACCACTGCAGCCAGGCCGGTTCGCTCCGCAAATCTCTCAACGTACCATTTAAGTGCAGGTATCAGCCCGTAGTCATCCAGCACTTCGGGGCGCAGCTCGGCCATTACGTCCCGGATACGGGCTGTGGTCTCCTCCACGAGATTCATGGAATCGTCCATTCGGGCGGCCACATGTTTGAGCGATTCGCCGGACAACTGCTTCCGAACGATATTGAGATTGATGTTCAGTCCGGTCAGGTTTTGACCCACCCGATCATGCAGTTCCCGGGCCAGGGCTTTGCGTTCCACCTCTTCCACTTCCTGCAGGCGCGATGCCAGGGCCCGCAGTTGGCTTTCAGATCGCCCCAGCGCTTCTTCGGCCCTGGTGCGGACTTCTACTTCAGAATTGATGCGGGCCACATGACGGGCATTGACGATAGCCAATCCGATGGTCTTTCCTATGGACAGAAGCGTATCATAATCCTTGTCATCGATCGTTTCCCGTTCTGCCAGGATAAGATTGACAACACCCAGAGCCTCGTCCTGGAAAAGCAAGGGTACGGACACAGCACTCTGCAGGTTCTCATCGAGAAGGGCATCCCGAACCGTCAATTCCAGACGGTCATCATGCTTTATATCGTCACTGGTAAGGACTCTCTTTTCGGAGAGGGTTATTCCGCTGAGGCTTCCGATCAGGGGCAGCCGCGATCCCGCTTTCTGCGTTTCCTTACTGAACCCGAGATGTGATACAAGTTCGAATTCATCTTTTTCATGATTGACGAGCAGAAAGGCAACCTTAGGGGATCGGCTGTGTTGTGCCAGAGATCTGACGGCCTCATCGGCAATGGTCTGAAGATCCAGTGACCGGTGCAATTTTTGAGAAATCATATTGATGACATGGAGAGACTCATTGCGTTCCTCCAGCTTAGTCTTGGATCGCAGGAGGGCCTCTTCTGCCTTTTTCCGCTCGGTCACATCGTACCCCACGGATTGCACTTCAATCAGCTTGCCCTCATTGTCAAAGATCCCACGGTCCGTCCAACGGTTCCATCGAATCGTTCCATCGGAACGCGTCACGCGGTGTTCATCGACTAAGACGGGATTACTCGGAGTGAGTTTCTTGATTTTTCTTCTGACCGTGTCACGATCTTCCTCCGGAATAACCGGATATATACTCGGTCCGATAGACGCAGTGGAAGAAAGTCCAAAATACTTGCAGTAGGCCTTGTTGGTAAACGTTCGTGTCCCGTCCGGCAGCCACCTGACAATATACTCAGTTTGGTCCTCTACAACGGCGCGGTAGCGGGCTTCGCTCTCACGCAAGGCCCCCTCAGCTCTCTTGCGCTCAATAATATTGGGTATCCATTTCCACAATCCCACCGTGAGGACAATAAATCCGAACAGGTATCCAACGATTTTCTCCAAAAAGGCTTGGTATGGCGTACTGCCCAGGATCACAAATCTGTCAAAAAAAGGGAGATTGTCTGTAATATCAACAAATATCCCGAACAGGATGAGGGCAGTACCGGACAGAATGTAAATCCACCCCTTCTCTCCATGCAACCCCGCTTTCTTGCCGCTGACCCAGAGAAAAGTAAATGTGGCGCTGGCGAGTAGTGCCCGGAGAATCTCAAGGATAATGTCGGACATTTTCACCCCTCACGATCGTTCTTTATCCGTTCCATATCCAATCTTATACCGGCGCGGCGACCTTTGCGGAAAGACAACCATCAAGGCGCTCACCCAAAGCCTCGGTTAACGGGCTCGTCCCAAATCCTGTCTTGGTTTTCACCCGAACTGAAATGAACGTGAATGACTCACCATCCGCCAAAGCGCTACTCCTCTGGCCTTTAAGCAAGCTCAAGGGGTCAAATATTTACGGGCTGTTGCCCAAATCCCTTTAGTTCCGATAGGAGGAATGTATACTTGTGCGAAAAAAAGCACAAGCACAAAGGAGACGTTCTGCTTCTCCCAAGTCTCTTGGGGACGTCCATAAAATCATAAAATTGTAACCACACAAAACAGTAGACGGTATGCAGGTTTTTCTGTATTATGAAATGGTTTTTGCTATTTGACATGTGGAGTAAGGGTCGTTTAGGATTTAAAGATGAGAATGGCAAGTCTTTTGCTTGAAATGAGTGCGATTGCCGTATTATTGACCGGAAGTTCGGTTGATGCCAATCAGCTGCTCATTCACAATGAAATAAATCAGTTGCTGGAATATATTGAGACATCGGAATGTTCATTCATCCGGAATGATAATCTCTACCCAGGTGAAAAGGCTGCAGATCATATCAATAAAAAATATAAACATTTTCTAGGCAGGATCCAATCGGTTGAGGATTTTATTGAATATTCGGCGACGAAAAGTGAGCTGACCGGGAACTATTATTACGTGGAATGTCCCGAGGATAGCCGCGTGCGATTGAAGGATTGGTTGTTGGTTGAATTGAAAAGAATCAGAGAATAACGGCAAATTCGCTGACCACTCCCCGGGCCCGGACCTGATTTGCAGGGGAGCCTTTCAGCCCCGTGATTTCCCTTGTTAAACTTGTATATACAATACCCTGAGAGCACTTAAATCATGAAGAAGCTGTTACGAGTCTCTTGCTATATACTCACCCTATTCGCTGGTACCATATTTGCCGCCTGTCATTATGTTCCCCAAAACGACCTCCTCATCACATCAGAGGATGCACTCACTGTTCATACGTTGCAGCCACAATTGCTGAATGATCGGGGTAAAACGATGTCGAAGGGCTTTGACCCGTTATCGATAAAAGTCGTAACATGGAACGGTTTGGAAGGAAACAGAACAAATATTTTCAAGAACTGGTTTGGAGACCGGGAGGAGTGGCGGGAGGATTTCTTTGACATCGCAGAAAACAGTGACATTATCATCCTGCAGGAAGCCTTTGTTGATGAAGAGACAATCGATATTCTTGGTGAACTGAAAAACCTCAAGGGGCTAATATGGTGGATCTTGTCCCCCAATTTAATCTATCGGAGCAACGATGCCCCGACCGGCGTTTTGACCATTTCGAGTTCAGCGCCTTCGGATACGGAATCATTACGAAGCAAAGAACCTGTGCTGACAACTCCCAAGGCTTCGCTATTAACCAAATATTACCTGAATGGCAGCGACAAGAAACTACTGGTTGTGAATGTTCACGCAATTCTTCTTGGCGAAAAGACGTTTAAGGCGCAGCTTTGCGGACTGGAAGCAAAAATTATTATGCATGATGGTCCGGTGATTCTTGCCGGGGATTTTAATGCCTTCACTGAGGATCGAGTGGAAGAGTTGGAGCGTATGGTAGAGTTTCTCGAGCTGCATTCCGCTTTTGATCACATCACTTCTGAGGATGATCGGTCAAAATTCTTGTTTAAATATCCCTTTGACCATTTGTTTTATAAGGGACTCAAGCTAAAGAGCCAGCCCTCCGTAAAGAAAGTCCGCTCTTCAGACCATAATCCAATCATGGTACATTTTGAATTAGCGGCCGAAGGCAAAGACCTGAGGGCTGAAGCATTGGGGTCTGAAGCATTGGGGTCAGACCTTCATTTTACATTTAAGGACCTGAGTTCAATACATGGGACCAAAAAGGGGTCAGGTGTACTAGCTCAGTAATTCGGTAACACTTTGAAGCTTGTCAAAGGGTGTTTCATTTTATTAGAAAAGATCCAAAGAACAGAATAGGGGCGACGCTGGTTTTTCCAATGAAGCAACTTTGGTCCCCGTTCATTGGTTTGCACGGTGACGCGAGATGTCCGAAATCAAAAATCCGCTCGAAATCTATCAATTACTTCCCAAGACAAATTGCAGAGAATGCCAGCTCCCCACATGCCTGGCTTTTTCAGCTGCAGTCATCAAAGGGGAAAAACGACTGGCCGACTGTCCACATCTTGATCCCGTGGTCACCGCTGAGCTTGCCGGGAAGGTTGTCATAAAGGAGTCTGGCGATCAGCAAAGAGAAGAGCATCTTGAGTCACTCAGAAAGCAGGTCTCGGCCCTCGATTTTCCTTCGTCAGCGGAAAGACTGGGGGCGAGTCTTGCAGGTTCGCGATTAGCTGTAAAGTGTCTAGGCAGGAGCTTCTTTGTGGATCCCGAAGGATATGTCACATCCGAATGCCACACCCATGCGGGACTTACGATCCCTTTGCTCAGCTATATGATCCACAGCCGGGGCGGAGAGATCTCCGGGGAATGGGTCTCTTTCCGAGAACTGCGAAATGGCACGAGCCTGAGTCCTCTATTCGCACAACGGTGCGAAAAACCTCTCAAACAGCTCGCCGACACCCACACGGACCTCTTTGAAGATCTCGTCAGTATTTTTAGCGGGGAGCGGACAAAGAACTATTTTTCATCGGACATCTCTTTGATATTGTACCCTCTCCCCAAGATACCGGTCCTGATTTCTTATTGGAAGCCGAAGGACGACATGGAATCGGTCCTTCACGTTTTCTTCGACTCGACGGCCGAAAACTTTCTGGCCATTGAATCGATCTTTGAACTCGGGGTAGGCTTGGTCATGATGTTCGAGAAAATTGTCGTCAAGCATCACAAATAGTTTGTAATGTACTATCTTGGGGCTCGGGGAATGAATCGCTTTGTATCGCTATGGAATCAGATCCTTAGAATGTATAATGAAAGTCTGACCCCAAAGAGATAGTAAGCCGATGGGTATTGGCAAGATACAGCTTGAAATGTGAAACTCATTTTGGTACACTCCCCTGCGTCGAGGCGTAAGGTGCCAACTGAGCGTGTCGCCGGTTTATCTGCATAATTACACCCTGGAGGTTGCCAATGAAAAAAGTCATGATCGCTTATTACAGTCGCACTGGTAAAACTGAAGAGATGGCGCAGTACATTGCAGAGGGCGTGCGCTCTTGTGGACACACTGCCGAAGTCATGAGCATCTCTGACATCAAGAATCAAGAGGATTTTTCGGGTTATGACGGATTCATTTTCGGCTGTCCGACCTATCACAGGGATATCACCGAAAATATGAAAACCTTTCTCTTCCTTGCAGAAAAAGGCGGTCTTGAGGGGAAGGTTGGCGGTGCCTTTGGTTCCCATACTCACAGCGGAGATGCCACGAAGCTGATTTTTGATACAATGGAATTTGTATACAAGATGGAGATCGTGAATCTGGGACCCTTTTCCCTCAAGGAACCAATGGTCGGCACGAGGGAAGGAATTTCCTCCTGCCAGGAGTATGGAAAGGCGGTGGGAAAGAAATTATAGGTATCAGGCTGAACCATAAGAGGAATATGGGAACCCTCCCGGGGTCGCATCTTAAATACTAAGTATTCAGATAACATCGTCGGTCATCAAACTCTTTTCTTGATTTTTGAATCCTTTTTTGCTAAACAACGAACCCCTGGGGGCAGACCTTCATTTCACATTTAAGGACCTGAGCTCATATAGATGGGACCCAAAAGGGGTCAGGTGTACTAGCTCAGTAATTCGGTAACACTTTGAAGCTTGTCAAAGGGTGTTTCATTTTGTTAGAAAAGATCCAAAGAACAGAATAGGGGCGACGCTGGTTTTTCCAATAAAGCAACTTTGGTCCCCGTTCATTGGTTTGCACGGTGACGCGAGATGTCCGCATGAATCACTGGGGCCAGACCTTTAAATTACACTATCTAGCGTCTAATAGCGTCTAGTGTATACTGACTGCCCTGCTTTGAAATCAGACCCTTAAAATGTATAATGAAGGTCTGACCCCAAAGGGTGTAGGCAAAGAAAGGGCGGCTGCATGGTGCAGCCGCCCTTTCTTTTTTTTCTGATGGTTTAGTTGACGAGATAAAAGCGAGGGGAGCGATACACTCCCTCGCACATCGTCTCCTGTATTTTATGCCTTAACGGCACCGCATCTTTTTTGCTTGCCAGTTGCAGCCTGCGGTTTCGCATGTACCCTGATCCGTAATTGTAGTGCAATCCACATTACAGACCGGATCGGCACTGCAATCAGCGTCAGCGCAGTCGATCGAGCCGTCACAGTCATTGTCAACGCCGTCGTTACAGTTCAGTTCCTGTGTTTCTTCACCCGGAGTGGGTGTGCAAACCGCGACATCCACACACATGCCGTTGTTCTTGTTGCCCTGCCATTCACAACCGGGCGTATTTCTGCATGTGTTTCTGTTCATGATGGTGGAGCAGTTGCCGCCCGTCGGCTCGCAGTCCGGGTCCTCGGCATCAACGAGGTTGTCACAGTCATTGTCGATGTTATCCCCACAGGTCGCGTCGCCGAAGGGCCCTTCCGGCTCCGGTGTGCAGCCCGTGTCACCGCACTCGTAGAGGACCTGTTTGCCTGCGGGTAAAGTCGGAGGTGGAAAACCACCAATCATATCCGCCCATCCCATTGCCCCATTGTCTTCATGCTGTAGGATGTGACAGTGCATAATGGTCCTGCCGTCATAGGCGGTTGTGGTCTGGGGATCCGTATCAAAGCGTATGTCACAGCTCCCCGAGATCGTATCGTAGTACTCACCATCCTCAAAATCGCCGCCGTTACAGACGCCCTGCACCTGTTGATGGTAAACGTGGAGGTGGAATGGATGATTGTTTGCACTTACAGACCACTCCTGTATCCCCGGTAACAGATCAAAGATGGGGACGTTTTCATCATAGGCCATTCCATAGACACTTCGGGCGCCCACTTGCATGGAATCTGTGTAGTCCGGGGTCTCTCCGCGGAGATCCTGCAGGTAACTCGGACGATTCGCGGACCAGGTGCCGCCTGCCGCACCATCGGAATAGGGTCCGACGGTCAAATCAGCAGGCAGATTGGAGTCGGCATAAATATTGGCCACGACCGTGTTATCGACGGTGATGGTTGAGTCCGCGCTACATCGGACGGCCAGGTCCGCACGGGAGGCGCCGGTGAGTCGAATTGTGTTGTCCGTGAGGGCCAGAGGCGCCGTTGTTCTCCAGACAGCATCGCGGGCCATGAGCACGGCCTCACACTCGGGGCCGACGACCACATTCTTCATCTTGGCATCGGGGTCGGCAATCAGAACCCGCCAGTGCTGCCATTCATTGACCGGCGTGCAAAGGTTTCCCTCGACCTGGCCGTTCACCGTCCAGGCTGTTGTGAGGGAGCCGGAGATCAATGTATCTCCTCCATTCCCGGCAACCACACCCGGTTCCAGGAATCCGACAGCAAGCAGACGTTCGTCCATCGCTGCAACACCCGCCGGTATGCCATCCCCTGAGTCGTCGACAATGAGCATACCAAAGGAGCCGCCTGCCACCTGCAGCCAGGTCGAGCCGTGATGATGGGGGTGATACCAGTTTGTGCCGCCCATGTGATCAGAGCCGATTTCATAGACATAGTCTCCGCACTGGCCACCATTGATAAGGCGCGTTACATCGTCACCCGGAGTTTCACCGGAAATATGGAGGCCATGGGTATGAATATTGGTGATGTTCGGGTCTTTCAGGGTGTTGTGATCCGGACTGGGGTCCGCATAGGGAAGCGCGTTCTTTAAGGTCAACACATAGGTCTGTCCCGGCGACATGTACATGGTCGGTCCGGGAATACTGAATTGACCCCCTGCTTGACGGTAGGCCCGGGTGGTCAGGGTCTCACCACCAATCACAAAGGATGCTTCACCGATTTCGAGGGTGCCCTCGTTGCCGCTCCACTGGAACACCGGAGGGTCCTCAATAACGTTTGTGTTGGGGCATTGGCTTGCCTGGGCGCTGCCCGTCAAAACAAAAAACAAGGCTACGGTAAATAGTGTACGGAACATCGTTGAGATTGAAAGTTTTTGGCGCATTACATTAACCTCCAGAAGATTTTGTTATTTAAACGATAACCCTAAAACCAAACAATCAATTTGTTTTGCAAGACATCAAAACCTGCTTCTTTCCCCTCCTTTCTTCCCCGCTGAGTATTGAAAAAACTGTCCCGGACGGTCGAATAACTGGAACAATAATTAAAAGTGTTATGGTGTTATTAAGAAGACTTTCGACCTTAGATCTTTAGCAAAGACTATGCCGCACGTCATGGAAAATCCGTATAACGAGCTATTTCACAAATCAATGCCAAAAGACCCGGTTCATTGTCTTCATTATAGCGGCCATTTGTAACGCGCTAGCAGGCATATCGCGCAAGCCTGGATGAAAATACACAACCAGCACAGAACACCAACACTCAATTCCCTATCGCAGAAGGTCGCTCAAACGTCCTCTCGTTCTTGTTTGATCATAGTAATTGTTGCCGAATTCCTCTGCCTCTACCAACGGCATACCAGGCACTTCTCGACAAGCCATGGGTTAACCGCAGAAACAAAATTCTGTCCATTGGAGAAACAGGCCGATAGAGATCAAAAGATCAATGTTGTGACAAGATTCTTATCGAGTTGCCTCAATCCTCGGTTTCAAAAAAGCCGACTAATCAGATTAGTTTAATCTCATTTAACGCAATAAAAACAAAACTACCTGAAAATTATATTTCTGTCTCTGCGTATATTGCTCTTATTTGCTCAAATATTGCTTTTCTTGACTTCAGAGAGCGAGAATAATAAGTGATAATTTATAAAAAAGGCAAAAAGGGGTCAGAAAAAAACAAAAGAAGCATTGGGGTCAGTGAAGCATTGGGGTCATGCGCTATAATTTTGTCAAGTACAGTCTTGAATGAGAAACCTGTCCTGTAGTCTCTCTCGGTTGCATATTTGATGCGGTTTCCTATATTGTCGACCTGACCAGTCGTTCTCTAGCTTGGTCCGGGGCTCTCCC
>CAYUBU010000147.1:0-2511 GCA_964443105.1 uncultured Nitrospirota bacterium | reverse complement strand
GGCGATCACAGCGGGGTGTCAACGATTTCCTTGGGCGGATGGGGTTTTGGCGAACCACAGGGTCCAGAAGGTTCGATCGAAGTCGGTAAGAGACGGCCGCCGGTGCGCAGTGGCCAGGAGAACCGAGAGCTGCTGGCGCAGAGCCAGGTTCTCGAGGACCAGATGGCGCCGGGTCCTCAGGGCGGCTGAGGCGGATCGGAGCAACACTCCAAGAAGGCGGATCATGACGCGGAGAGAATATCCGCCACCGGGGCGAACCCTGCTATCTACAGGACGGATGAGAAAACGACAGGGACAGGTCGTCGAATCGCCCCGGGATTTCGTCAAAGATGTGCTCAGCACCGAAGACTATTCCAACCTTCTCAGAGAGTACCTCGAGTCGGCCGGTGAAGGGTCGGCCACGAGAGATCTTGGGAAGATCGGCATGAGGAAGCAGTCAGGAGAGTGGAAGCAGATGTCTTCCCGATCTCTGGTTTTGCGCCGGGATCCTCAGGGTGGATCGTTGGAAATCCTGCTGTCGGCGATGGAAGTCGGAGATTGAGCTCTCTGCCCGTAGCCGATCGGACGGTGTCTTGGCAGAGTAGGAACGCCGGTTTGCGCTGAGAGGTTCGGCGGCGGGGGAGAGGATATCCGCTACCGGCGTCAAGCCGTCTTCTTCACCTTCCAGGCCGCGTCGAGCAGGGCTTCATCGAAGGGCCCGGGCACCACCCCTTCCGCTGCATAAATGTAGAGGGCGCACTGGAATACCTTGTTGATGACATTTTCAAAATACGCCACCAGGATGATCGACAGGAGCCAGATCCCCACGAGAATCACGATGACCGAAACCAGCATGGACGGGAAGGCCTGTGCTACCACGATTCCCAGGACCGCGAGAAGCACCGTGAATAGCAAAACAAGAACGAGAACCAGAACCACGCCTGCCGTGCGGATGCCCACGTAGCCGATCAGCCCCTCCCCCCAGCGCTTCTTGATCAGCAATGCCGACTTTTTCAGGACCTCGAAAGGGTTGGCACAGGCCTCTTCCCGGATCAGCACGGGAACGGCAAAAACCGAAGCCACACTCCAGACGACTCCGATCAACCCCACGGTCCACCGTCCGAAAAAACCGAGTTGCTGTTCCAGCTTCTGAATGATGATGCCGACTATTCCGGCCAGGAGGGACCACAAGGCGATGGGTTTCAGCTTCGTCAGGGCGAACCGAAGGCCCCCCAGGATCGAGACTGGCCGTCCGTTCAGGGCGTGGATGATTTCGTTGAAGAAAGCCGTGTTGAAAAAGGTCAGAAGAAACATCGAAACCAGATACATCGCCGTTAGGTAACCGAGAAACCAGGTGTTGAATTCGACCTCGACGGATTCGATCTGGGGAATCTCGGTCCGCAGGATGCTTCCCGCTACAGCCTCCCAGTGATCCTCCTCCAGATAGGAGTAGCCGGTCGGCTGAAATGCGATTGGGGCGATGAAGAAAAGAAAGATGAAAACTGTGAGAAAGGATGTGATGAGGGGGAACATCAGGAGCTTCTTCTCCTTCATCAATACGGCGAATGACTGTCGGACGAGTTCCCATGTGGACTTGAGCTTACTCATGGCGCTCTCCTCGAATGAATGTTTCCGCCAGGTCCTTCTTTGAAATCCCGTGCGCCCTGGCTTCCGCGACGACACGCGAATAGAGTTCCTTCAGCTTGATCTCTTTCTCGGCTCGGGAGGGTCGGGACAGCGCTTTCCGGCTCGCCGAGACCACCGTGCCGTTGCGCCCGGCGCTGGCGACCACCCCGATCAGTTCCAGTTCCCGGTATGCCTTGGCCACCGTGTTCGGATTGATCTTCAGATCCCCGGCGAGCTTGCGAATGGTGGGAAGCAGGTCCCCCGTCTTCAACTCGCCGTTGACGACTGCGGCCGTGACGGTGTTGATGATTTGCCGGTAGACCGGTATACCGGAGTGATATTCGATGGTCAGCTGGATTGTCGGCATGATCTCGATCTTCTTCGGTTTATTGAACTAATACAATAGTACAATAATGCGACCCCGATGTCAAGTGAGACATGCGGATGATCCCGATCAAGATTGTTGTCGGGACCGAGGACCGGTACTTTTCGTTGGAACGTGTCCGGGCCACACGCGACGCTTTGGCGGAGCCCCAATTCGTTCCTGGGGCGACAAGTTGACGGCGTTCCGCGCCTCAACTCTGCCGATCTGGATCACCGAAGTGGCGCACGGCTTCTGCTACAGAGTCATAGACCGGGATCATTCTGTCGAGCTCGGTTCTCCGGAAGATCTCCCGGATCTTGGGTGGCAGGTTTGCAAGTACCACCTCACTGCCTGATTCGGCGGTGAGCCGAAACGCGGCGACGACCTCCCCTATGCCAGACGAGTCCACCTTCTCGAGGGTGCCTAGGTCCAGGACCAGGCGCCGTCGTCCCTTCTCGATCTGGCCCTGAACAAGTTCCTCGAGGAGACCCGCGCTCCCCAAGACCTCTGCACGACTGTCGCGCTCGAGCTTCAAGACTTCG
>CAYUBU010000146.1:0-4768 GCA_964443105.1 uncultured Nitrospirota bacterium | reverse complement strand
CCGAGGCAAGATGCCTCGGCTATTTTCTTGAGACGCCTGCCCCTGCATACACAGCGGCAAGCATTCACAGGAGTGACAAAACCGAGTGTCATTCCGGCCTTGTGCCGGAATCTCAGCTTTTAAGTACTAGACTCCTGCATGCGCAGGAGCGACAAAACCGGGTGTCATTTCGGGCTTGTCCCGGAATCTCGGTACTTAAATAAAGAATATAGGCCAGGCTTCCTGCCTGACACCGAGGCAAGATGCCTCGGCTATTTTCTTGAGACGCCTGTATTCACAGGAGTGACATCGACTATATGTCATTCCGGGCTTGTCCCGGAATCTCGGTTTCTCAATACGAGACTCCTGCATGCGCAGGAGTGACAAAAACGACTGTCATTCCGGCCTTGTGCCGGAATCTCGGTACTGTATAGAAATGATAGGTCAGGCATCCTCCCTGAAAGTTCCCCTCTTTACTAAAGAAGATTAAACTATTACTAATCCCCCTCGATCCACCTTTAGAAAAGGGGGAAGTAATTAGGTCAGGCATTCTGCCGTCTTCTAACTAATCCCAACGTTCTTGGACCCATCAGCAGTAACGCTTTATAAAGGCATGCATGCACCAAAAATAACGAACCCGAATCGATCTTCCGAAACGGAGACCGACATCTTTCCTGTCTCCTCAGAAATAATGATGCTCCAGGCACGACCGTTTTCCACGCCCTGCATAATCAGCTTTCCGTCCATATGTTCGAGATTCTTGATGGCCGTGCTTTTCTTCTGTTCGGTCTCGACAGCCTCCGTAATCCTTTTTCCTTTGAAGTCTATCTTGACGAATGGGGGGATGTTCACACTCTCCGCGGAACCTCTCTCACAACTTCCTTCCGTGCTGCACTCCAGCACATCGACGACAGCGCAGAGCAGCGGAGCAGACCCATCGAAACCGGCCGACATCACTTGTGTAGGCAGGAGTAAAATAAAGAGAGTTGCAAAACCGGTCTTCATCCAAGTCATCGTGCTTCTCCTTTCAGCCGTTCAAGAGAGAGTCGTCAATGGGGGGGGCGGTTGTTATCGAACCGTGTACCCCTTTCCGTCCAAACAGGCTCCGTAGGCACGATTGTACGTGTTGCGCCCCTGAGAGTATTCCGCGGCCTGCTGCTGGGCCCATTGATCCTGGGCCTGCTGCTCACGAGATGCCTGATCCCGCCGTCTCATACCGCCGAACAGCCCGCCTGCGGCAGCACCGATAGCAGCCCCCTTGCCGGCATCATCACCGATGGCTCCCGCAATGGCGCCGACCGCGCCGCCGCGCACCGCGCCGCGCATGAACCCGCCCTGCTGCGCTTCCTTCTGGGGCGGAGGCGCCGAGGCCGTGGGCATCGCCATGGGGTCGAAGCCGGTCTGCTGCTTGGCCCAGGAATAACATTCGTACTTGTCCTTTTCCTGCTGCTGCGCGCTCTGGCCCCGGTTTGGGTAGACGATCAAGTCTCCCTGGGCAAAAGCCACATCGGACACCATCCCGACGAGGCAGAGGAGAGAGACGAACCAAGCGCCTGCAACACCGCCATAAACACGTTTATAACCGCCTTTTCGCATTACTCCATCTCCTCTATCTATTTGAAATTTATAGAGATTTTAAGGATACGCCAATCGTTGCTAAAGCGTATCTCGAATGTGGCAATCTGTCAAACGATTGGGCCAATCCGGCCTACATCTTGGACAAACGCTCTAACCTTTCACCCGCACGAAGTACCCTGTTCTCTTTGGCCTGCCCGAAAAACTCACCGGGTGCCTCCCAGCGCGTCCATGATGGCCTTCTGGATCGTCTCCTTGTGCAAATTGCCGAGATGACCCCCTTACCGGCATCATCACCGATGGCTCCCGCAACGGCACCGACCGCGCCGCCGCGCACCGCGCCGCGCATAAACCCGCCCTGCTGCGCTTCCTTCTGGGGCGGAGGCGCCGAGGCCGTAGGCATCGCCATGGGGTCGAAGCCGGTCTGCTGCTTGGCCCAGGTAAAACATTCGTATTTGTCTTTCTCCTGCTGCTGCGCGCTCTGTCCCTTGTTGGGGTAGACGATCAAGTCTCCCTGGGCAAGGGCCACATCGGACACCATCCCGACGAGGCAGAGGAGAGAGATAAAACAGGCGCCTGCAGCACCGCCTTGAACACGTTTATCACCGCTTTTAGCATCATTCTAGCTTCTCTATCTATTTGAAATTTATAGGAAATTAAAGGATACGCCAATCGTTCCTCAACCATATCTCGAATGTGGCCATCTGTCAAACGATTGAGCCGGTCCGGTCTACATCTTGGACAAACGCTCGGCATGCTGAATAGATTTAAAACCGCTCTTTTTTGCCCCTTTTTGGGGGTGCGGTTGTTTTTGAAAAAACCACGTAACTGACCAAAACATGCCAAAATGTTGATTTGTGTTGCAAAAAGGCCAGACATATGAAATATTTGTGGCCCGCAACAATTCAGAAGAGCACGACTTAATTATTTACTGAAATTGCCGTGAAACGAGGTTTTTATGGGAAAGAGTAGATCTCTAACCCGGATATTGCATGAGTGATTGTAATGAGGCCGTAAAGGCGCCACAGGCAATGGGTGCCAGGCAGGCCTGCCTGGCACCCTTATGCTGGCTGAAGACATATTGAAATATTTCGAAGTCAGAAAATTTTTTGCAACGCCGCATGTGGCAGACTATCCGGCCTCTGTTCCTCTCATTACCCATTCTTTGGACCGCACCCGGACTCGCGGCCGCAAAGGAAGAGGCACACGGGGATGACTGGGAGTTTGAGGTTGCAGTTTACGGATGGGGTGCCGAGATTGATGCTGAGACGCATGCCGGGGATACTATCGAAATAGATCTTCATGATATTCTTGATGATCTTGAGTTTACTTTCATGTCGGAGATCGGCGCACGCAAGGACAAGTGGTCGCTCCGTACGGATCTGATCTTTCTCGACATAGAAGATGACGAGCAGGGCTCAAAGACCGTGCCCGTTGGGCCATTCGGCTTCGCTGTCGGCACGGATGCCGATGTGGAACTCAAGGCCTGGATCGTGACACCGGCCATTGGCTACACCGTCATTGATGCTGAAAAGTTCAGACTCGATGTCCTGGCCGGCGCGCGGTATTTTTGGCTGGAAGGCATCATCGAAGTAAAAATCACCGATATTTTTGGATCCCGTAAAATCAGGGTTTCTGATTCAGGCAATACGTGGGACGGTATTGTCGGCGCCAGAGGTAATGTGAACCTGACGGACAAATGGTATCTGTTTTACTATCTGGATATCGGCACCGGGGATTCAGAATCCACCTGGCAGACACTCGGCAGTTTTGCCTACCGATCCGGGAAGTTTGATGCGTTTCTGGGTTATCGATATCTCGATTGGAAGTGGGATGACGACGATAACAATGATGTGTTCAAAGAAGTGACTATTAAGGGCCCCTATGCCGGTGTCAAGTTCGTATTCTGACCGCGTCTCTCCAAAGGCTGGTCTGCTGAGCCGTGCCGATCCGCTGATCTCTGCGGGGGCTGTTCAAGAATAGCATGAAGGGAAAACAGAAACCACAGAGGGCACAGAGAAGACCTCTGTGTTCTCAAAATGAATTTCGATATAACCAAGAATTTATATCTTGTGCAATAGATGTCCACTCGAGTTCAGGACTTGGGCTGTTAGAAGATGTTTTCTCTGTGATCTCTGTGGTAATGTTTTGACAATACTTGAAAAACTGAAAGGAGGTGTGGTGTGAAAAGAGTTACATGGGGTTTAGCTTTGGTGGTCATTGGTATTGCCTTGAGTTTTCTTGCTTTGCCGGAGACCTCTCTTGCGGCATCTCCATCGGACTGCGATGCCTATGCCCGGCGTGTTGAAATGGATGCGGGCAGTGTGGGGGGAGGCGCAGTACGCGGTGCTGCCCGCGGTGCTATTTTTGGCGGTATTGTGGGGCACAGTGAGGGCGCGGGGCGCGGTGCAGCGCTTGGCGCAGTGGTTGGAGGTGCCCGGAGGGCAGCTGGACGCAGCGCGACGTACCGTAGTGCCTACGACAACTGTATGGCGGGAAGAGTACAGTTCTAATCAATATTTAAACAGATCAAGGAGGCAGTCATGTCAAAGACCAAGTCAATCATCGGAGGTATCGTGTTTGCCGTTGCGCTTTGTGTCGCCGCATCAGGTGTTTCTTTTGCCGCTGACAAACCGCAGAAAGACCTGAATCAACTCACCTGCAAGGAGGTTATGCGGTTTTCCGGAGAGCATCGTGATATCGCCCTTGCCTTTATTCACGGTTATCTGTTGGGGAAAAAAGGGACCAGTGTATACAGCACGGAAAAACTGGGGGATGCTTCCGATCGGTTCGTCGAGTATTGCCTGGACAACCCCACGGTGAAAGCCCTGGATGCAATGGGTAAGTCCTTGAAATAGGCTTCCCTGGGAGTATGACCGCGCCTATTCAGCTTGTTTGACAGGGCGCGGGTACACGGTGAAATAGCTCCCCTTCAGGGGAAACAATGCCCGGATAATGAGGGGCCTTTTGTGAAAATAGAAATTCAATTTTAGCGAGGTGAGGAATATGAGAAAGATGAATAAATTGCAACAGTGTCTGCTGTTGTGCAGCCTGGTTCTCGCAACCGTCTGCACTGTGGAAGCGGCGCCTTATAATTACCCCTTTGTCGACCCGTATGAGGCGACCATCCTTGGGACACCGGAAAAAGCGAAGGCGCCCTTGCCCAAGAAAATCAGGATCAAAGAACGGGCAATGACCGTTTTCCCCGATCGTG
>CAYUBU010000145.1:0-7472 GCA_964443105.1 uncultured Nitrospirota bacterium | reverse complement strand
AGACCCCCGACGGCAAGGGCGGTTTGCGGGACACGGCCATCCGCGCCTTCATGACGGAAGAGAAAAAAGCCGCCGCCCTGGACGAAGAAAAACGGCTCTTTTATGTGGCCTGCACCCGGGCCAAAGATTTTCTCCTCCTCTCCGGAGAGATCGGCTTTTCGAAGCAGGCAAAAAAAGAATCGGGCAAACGGGTCGATTGGCTCAAAGAAGCGCTCCAGATCACCGGGCAAAATTATAGCGAACCCATCCCCTATGAGGGGGGCATCCTGGTTCCCTCGCCGGCCGTTCAGACAGCCGCCGCAATGTCGGCCGGCCACGCCGACACCTGGGCCGCTAAATACCCCCAATTCCTCCGGGGTGAACCGGTCCCGGCGGCCCGAAGGGCGTCGGCGGCATCTCTCATCAGGCAGGTTGAGGCAGCCCCCGGCCCTTCAGCCAGAACCCGGTTCACCGTCTCCGAGCTCCTCCTCTACCGGAGATGTCCCAAAGGGTACGAGCTGGCAAAGGGTCTGGGGATTGGCGAACCGAAGCGCGAAGATCCTGTCCCCGCTGAACCGGGCGGCGGCCGTGAGCTGGGGAGCCTGGTCCACGGTATACTGGAGCGGTGGGACCTGGACCCTGAATCCTTGAATGACGCTCTGGAAAAGGGGCTCGCCCGGGCCGGTTGTTCCGGGAGTGCCGGAAAGAGGATCGGCGCCGGGGCGAAAGAATTAATAGAGACCTTTTCGGCCACTCCCACTGCCCATGAGATCCGCAGCGCCGTCGACGTTTACGCCGAAGTCCCTTTCATGATCAAAGTCGATTCCTTTTGCCTGGAAGGGATCATAGACAAGCTCTACCGAAGCGTCGACGGCGGTCTGACCCTTATCGACTACAAGACCGACCGGGTCGCCAGGGAGGACGTCCCCGCCAAGACCGAGACCTACCGTTTCCAGCTTGCCGTCTACGGCCTGGCTGCTGAACGCCTCTTCGGCGAGTCTGTGGAGATGAAACTGGTCTTCCTTCACCCCGGTATCACCTGTCCCATTGACGCCGACAGCCGTGCCACCGAAAAGGAGATCCGCTCCCTCGTCGAGGAGATTAGATCGGCGGCAGACTTCCCCATGAATCGTGAGTACTGCCCCCGGTGCGGATACTGGGGCCCCTTCTGTGAGACCGACGGCGGCTTTCATCTTGCCAGTAAATCCGGATGAACTTGAAACTTCCACGAGGGAACCCCATGGGCAGCCCCCCGGTGCGACAGAAAACCATTGTCGATTTCCGCCCTTCCCCCTCCGGTTGACATGGAGGAGCCCCTCGACTACCTTGCTTACCAGGCACAATAGACCCATGGGGACGGCATTCACTGGCAAAGGTCAGCCATGAAGCAGACGGCAGAAGCTGAGAAACGAAGATTCGACCCGGCCGAATGGATCGACGTTTACGGCGATATGCTCTTTCGCTATGCGCTGGTTCGGCTCCGGGATCAGGGGCTGGCTGAAGATGTGGTTCAAGAGACTTTTCTGTCGGCTTTGGCGAGCCGGCAGAATTTCGCCGGCCGCTCCACTGAGAGAACATGGCTGGTGGGGATCCTCAAGCATAAAATTGTCGATATCCTGCGAAAGAGGAGCCGGGAACGGCCGGTGGACGATTTTGAAGCGCTGCAAGATATGGGGAAGGAAGATTTTGATGAAACCGGTCGCTGGAGAGTCAGACCGGCTCCCTGGACCACCGACTCGAGCACCCTCTATCAGCAGAAAGAGTTCTGGGAGGTTCTTGAGGCTTGCCTTTCCGATCTTCCGGAACGGCTGGCGGCAGCGTTCTCTCTGAGGGAACTGGAGGAAATGGAGACCAAGGAGCTTTGTAAGGTCCTCCATATTTCCCCGACAAATTTATGGGTGATGCTTCACCGCGCCCGTCACCGTTTAAGAGGGTGCCTGGAGGCAAATTGGTTTGAGCGAACATAGAAAGGGAAGGGACCGTGTTGAATTGCAAAGAGGTTTCGCAGCTCATCTCCCTATCGCTGGATGATGCCCTGCCCCTGCGACAGCGTATCGCCGTCAGGCTCCATCTTTCCATGTGCAAATACTGCACACGGTATAAGAAGCAGCTGATTCTGCTCAGGAATGCGACTCAGGAATATTTCCGCCGGGTCGACGAGGGCACATTACCCGCTGCCCCATCTCTATCGGACGACGTCCGGCAGCGACTTCAAGACATTCTATCCTCGGGTCATCCCCCACAAGTTTAAAAAGACTCTTTATATCAATACCTTCTCCTCATTTCGCCTGAGGATTCAAGAATTGGAAAAGGGTGTAAGGATCTCCCCGGCCACGACGACTCATCACCAACAGCATTACAGGCCGGAGATCGGCGACACAAAAGGAGGCCCACATGTTGAATGGCGATGTACTCGTGATGGACGGTGAAACAGCGGCCCCCTATTCCCTGCTCTGCCTGCTGAAGCGCTACGGCTACAGGCTGGTCCCGGGGAAGGCGGCAATGTGGAAGAGCCCGGATTTTCCAGACGAAACGGGGAAAATCCCTGCAACACGGCCCTTGAAGGCGATCCGGATCCCCCGTCTCTCTCCCATGGCGCTGATTGACCTGCTCGATTACCTCGAGGAGGATGAAATGGTGCAACCGATCTACACCCTTTCCGGCAGCCGGGATCGGAAGCTGATCGACACCCTTCACAACTGCGGCTGCGACGACCTGCTCATGGGAGACGGCGGTCGGGGGAGTGCCTTTCACTGATCGGGTGTCGCCAATAGCGTCGGCCGTTAGGATAACGGGTTTCTTGCACAGGGGGTGTTTCCATGACCTGTCCCAAATGCGCATCCAGGATGTTTGAAACAAGCCTCAATTACGAATCCAACGGCAAAGACAATTTCTCCGTCATCGAAGACCAGCGTTTCTTCAAATGCCATATCTGCAGCTTTCGGCACTTCCCCCGGGTAAAGAAGAAACGCCGTTTCGTAAAGGGTGAGAAGATCAAGGGCATCGGTGTCCCAGTCGATTAGCGCAGGACAAGGCCCTATCGGCGGCGCGGGGCAAGCGGTTTTTTCGGCCCCGGCCTTCCTGACCCGAAAGCACCAACAGATCCCGTTGGACAAGCCGGTCGCCCCCGGTCTATACTGGGCCGAAATCGTGATGGGAAAGGGGGGCCGGCGAGCACAAAAAAACGCGGCAAAATCGTGGACGTCGGCCCTTTTGACCGCTCGGCGGAACAGGAAACCCATGATTATTTTCTATGGGACCAAAGGCTGCCGGGACTGCGAAGCCATTGAAGAGGCGTTCCAGTCTCTCTGTCTTGCCCATGAGCTGGTCCAGACTGCCCCCCATGGGAAAAAACCCCGAGGACTGCCTCGGGGGACCCGCCCGCCTGCCCTGTTGGACGGGAAAGATTTCATCGAAGGGCACGGTGCCGTGTTGGCCCATTTGGAAAAGCTGGAAGGAATTAAAGGCCTTTGGGACAAATACCAGAGCGACGCCTGTTACTGCGATGATGAGGGAAATGCGGAGTGAACACGCCTGGGCGCCTGACACGCCGTCGTGACCCACAAGTTTAACTGTCGCTCCGCTGTCCCGGATATAGGCACATGAGCCGTCAACAACCCTTCACAGAAAGACAGATTGAGCACATCGGAAGGGCCGCTCGCCTTCTGTGCCGTCTTTTTGAGCAGTGTGAGGATCTCAAGCAGCGCCCAAACTGGAAGGCCATAGCCGGGAAGGTGGCGAACCTGACAGAAAACGACGATGCCGTCCGCCGGCACTTCGGCCACGACGACCTTTTCCTGGAAAAGATTAAGGCGCTGGGCTGGACGGAGAAGTTTCTGGGCAACCTCTGGAATCGCTACATCCTCCTCCACACCGACCTGGTGCCCGATCGGGAACTGGACGAAACCGACTGCGCAGATTCGGCCTTGACCCTCTCCCTGGCGATCACCCTCTGGCACGAAACGGCCCACTGGGAGGGGGCCCAGGACAGCTGGATCGAGGTGGAAGAGTTTAAGTTATTAGGATACCTGGAAGATTGCGCCCATATTCAAAACCACCCCTGCGGGGCAGCACTCATGCGGACCATCGCCCACCAGAAGCGCCTGGCCCGCAGTGATGACGGCTGGTGGCACGGCTTTTAAATCCCAAGAACGTACCGGCCCCGGGACCATCACCCATTGCCCCATCAGCGTTACAAGTAAGGGTGCCAGGCAGGCCTGCCAGGCACCCGCTGCCTCTTTGCCGTGTCCCGGTTGGGGCAAGGGGTTACGGAGACCTTATCCGGCGGTTTTAAGCTCCAGAATCCTGGAGAGCTGCCTCTTTGTCAGAAACTCCTCCGCCAGGGCAATCTCGCCGAACTTTTCACTCCTTTTTTCCTGAAGATTGAGTATATTCTCGATCTCCTCTTCGGTGAGTAACCCCATCTGCCGCGCCAGAGCGCCCACGGGCGCAGGCTCCCGGGCCCCGGTCAGGTAGATCAGTAATGCCGCAACGGCCCCCGCGGCCAAGATGAGCAGCAGCATTCCGCTCCCCGGAAGTTCCGGCAGCAGACCCCGAAGCCCGAATAGGGTCAAGCCCCCGATTCCAATCCCCTGAAATATTCGCGTCATCATGATACACCTCCTCTTCTGCGGTCCGGAGCACCACCCGGACTCTCCTGAAACCTGCTTATAATTTAGCCTATTTGCGGAAAAAGGCAATCGGTCTTTGTCTGATTCTGGCGTCGGTCTTTGTCCTACATACCGGCCTTTAAACGGCTTAGCTCTTCGCTCAGGGAAAGGCTCTTTGTCTCTATTAAGGAGGAAAGTTTTACGGATTTCCCCGAATGGCATCGACAAAAGCCCAACAAACAGGCAGAATCCCAAAAGCGTCAATATTTAGAAAATTACTTATTGACAGAATTCCCAACTCGTTGGAAAATGAACCATAGAGTCAGCGTTGCCCGTACACCTTGCCTGTGTACACAAACCGATAAAATGAAAGAAAAGAACCCATATCTGCTGTTTTCACTATTAAGGAGACCACTATGTTGAAGAGGGGAAAGAATCGTAACGAAAAGAGCTGCGGAGACTGGCTTCAGCGGTTCCGGACAGTCAGCACCAGTCAGGTTCTCTTATGGACCCTGATTTCTCTCTTTCTCGCATCGTCCCTGGCCTTTGCCATCGATATTACCGATACCGACAGCGACGGGCTGAGCGACAGTGAAGAGATGGAGATCGGTACTGATCCCCTCAACCGGGATACCGATTTTGACGGCGCGGAGGATGGCGACGAGGTCGAACACGGCCTATCGCCTCTCATCCCGCGCTACATTGTGGAAGCCGGCGGCTATCATACCTGCGCCATGGACAACAACGGCGTCGAGTGCTGGGGATACGACCTCGACGACCAGGCCACACCGCCAGAATTGGCCGATCCGATCCAGATGGCGGGAGGTGCCTATCACACATGCGCCCTGGATGACACCGGCGACGCCACGGTCGTGACCTGCTGGGGCAACAACACCTTCGGCCAGACTGACGTCCCCTTCGATCTGGTCAACCCCCGCCAGGTGACCGCCGGTGAATACCATACCTGTGCCCTCCACGATGACGGCCAAGGCGGCACCGCCGTCAACTGCTGGGGTGACAACGTCTACAGACAGACCACTGTCCCGACCCTGGCCAATCCCCGCCAGATCGCCGCGGGGGCCAATCACACCTGCGCTCTTGACGATACGGGCGTCCGCTGCTGGGGTGACAATGTCGATCGTCAGAACATCGTCCCCGAGGGGCTGACTAATCCCCGGTTTATCGCGGCAGGCGGGAATCACAGCTGCGCCATCGACGACGACCCTGAAATGGGCCCCGTGGTGGTCTGCTGGGGCTCCAACAGCGACGGCCAGACCGACGTCTCGCTTCTGGAGCTGGAGAATCCCCGCCAGGTTGTTGCGGGCCTCTACCACACCTGCGCCCTGGACGACAATGGGGTCACCTGCTGGGGCGACGACACCTATTTTAATGTGAGCGGCGTCCCCGAGTTGTTCAATCCCCGCCAGATCACCGCGGGCGATGCCCATACCTGTGCCCTGGACGACACACAAGTCGTCTGCTGGGGCGATGGGACCTATGACCAGGATATGGGGCCCGAAGGGTTGGTTGTCAACGACTTCGACGGTGACGGGATCACCGATAACGAGGAGATGGAATCAGACCTCGACTGGCTCACCGATGATACCGACGGTGACGGCGTACTGGACGATGACGACGACTGCCCCAATGGGGACAGGAACTGGACCTCCGCTGACACCACCGACAACGACGGCGACGGCTGCCAGGACGACAGCGAAGAGGATCTGGATGACGACAACGACGGCGTTCCCGATGCAACAGACGCTTTCCCCCTGGACGACGGCGAGACCGTCGACACCGATAGTGACGGCATCGGCAACAACGCCGATACCGACGACGACAACGACGGGCTCAGCGATGCCGATGAAGCCACTCACGGAAGCGATCCCCTCGTTCAAGACACCGACGGCGACGGCGCCCTCGACGGCGAGGAGGTGGACCACGGCTATTCCCCCACCGAACCCCGTTACGACACGCTCGCTACATCTATCGATTCCGGCTGGAACCACACCTGTGCCATCGGCGATTCCGGTGTGACCTGCTGGCCGCTTGGCAGCCCAACTCCCTACCCTGAGCCATCCTTGAGCAATCCCAGCCAGATCACCGCGGACGGCAACCACGCCTGCGCCATCGACGATTCCGGTGTGACCTGCTGGAACCTTGGCAGCCCAATTGCCTTGCCTGTGCCACCCTTGAGTAATCCCAGCCAGATCAGCGCCGGCCTCCGCTATGCCTGTGCCATCGACGAGTCCGGTGTGACCTGCTGGACGCATGGCGGCTCAACTGCCTTGCCTGTGCCGCCCTTGAACAATCCCAGCCAGATCAGCACGGGCGTCTACCAGACCTGCACCATCGACGAGTCCGGTGTGACCTGCTGGGACGTTAACAACCAAAGTCTTTACCCTGTGCCGCCCTTGAGCAATCCCAGCCAGGTCAGCGCGGGCACCTACCACACCTGCGCCATCGACGAGTCCGGTGTGAAGTGCTGGCCGCGTGGCAGCCAAGCCACCTTGCCTGTGCCACCCTTGAGCAATCCCAGCCAGGTCAGCGCGGGCGACCACCACACCTGCGCCATCGACGAATCCGGCGTGACCTGCTGGATCTATTCCCAGGGGACGCCGCTCCCCGTTCCCGCCCATCTGACACCGCTCAATCTCCCCGACGGCGACTTTGACAGCGACGGCCTCCCCGACGAATGGGAGAAGGCGCCTGAAAACAGTGAGAGCTTCGACTGGCTCGACGCCGACGACGGCGACGCCGACAATGACGACGACGGGCTCACCAACGCTGAAGAGTTTGCCATTGGGACCGACATGTTGAACGGCGATACCGACGGCGACGGCATCAACGACAGCGAAGACGCCTTTCCCCTGGATAAAACCG
>CAYUBU010000144.1:0-3639 GCA_964443105.1 uncultured Nitrospirota bacterium | reverse complement strand
AGATCGACGCAGAGATTGCGCAAAAGGGGCATTTCCGGATGGAAACCAGCTATGCCGTTGGTGACGATTAGTCTTTCCGATGTTTTTTCTTCTCAAGAGCAGAGAGCCATTGCGGACAGCGTCCACGACGCCATCGTTGCTGCGGGATTTCCCGAAGGCGATCGATTCCAGAAGATACATCGTCTATCCCGGGATCGGTTTATCGTCGACGCCTCCCATCCCAATTTGTCCGAACCCCGGTCTGAGCGCTTTGTCCTGATCGAAATTGTCATATCCAAGGGACGCACGAGAGAATTTAAGAAAGATCTGCTGATGGGCATCGTCCAAAACCTGAGCCAGGGAAGTGTCGTCGCCCCGAAGGACATCATGGTCTTGTTTCTGGAAACGGACCGCGAGAATTGGGCCTTCACCGCCGGGATCCAGCATTACGTAGAAGAGGACACCTGACGACTATTCTTCCCAGCCCGGATATTTTCTGCGGCCACCCGGTCCCAATGGACGACGGGGGGGAAATTGCGTATACTTGGGCCTGGCGCGTGGGATGGCCACAATCCGATGGCCGGTATAGCGAAAGAGAGGGTTCCATGACGAATATGGCTTTGGAGCAAGTCCTCGAAATGGCGATTGAACGGGAAGCCCGTGCTCACGAGTTTTACCTGAAGCTAGCCGACCGGGTGGAAGACCCGAGTACCAGCGAGGCGCTCCGGTTTCTTGCCAAGGAAGAGGAACATCACAAGGATATCCTGAATCAGTACCGTCGTGGTGACTTGCCCGGGGGGGCATTGTCCATGGGGCACGGGATCCCGGGGCACCTGGCCGAGCACTTGGGACATCCGGGATGGCGGCCGGGATGGCGGCCGGAGGATGCCTTTCTCGCGGCAGCGGAAGAGGAGCGACGAGCCCACGACTTTTACCGGGCCCTTGCCTCGGAACACCCCCAGGGTGAAGTTAGAAAGCTCCTGGAAAAACTGGCAGCGTCGGAGCTTGCCCACAAGAGCAAGGTAGAATATCTCTACGTGAATACGGCATTCCCTCAGACAGACGGCGGCTGAAGACCCCATTGGGTTGGCAAGAGAGCCTCTTCTCCGTAGACTTTATTCTGTTGACTGGCTTCGGGTTTTTTGGTTGCGATAGGTCTATGAGAATTTTCGAGCAGTGCACCTTTTTGTGGGCGCCCACGCCTGAGGGGCGATCCGATCTTCTCGGTTCCATGACCTGAGAGAGTGTAGGGAGGGGCCCCGTTCTTTCACCCAGGAGAGCCGATGGAAGGGAAACCGATCGCCGCGGGAAAGAGCAGCTTCGATTTTGTCGAAGTGGAGCGGGTTTTCCGCCAACTCGCCCTCAAAGAGGATACGGTTTTCCTGGACGCCGCGTGCGGTGTCGGGAACTATGCCATCGCCGCGTCTCAGCGAATTGGTGACGCTGGGCTGGTCTATGCCGTGGACCTGTGGGAGGAAGGAATTGCGGCCCTACGGGAGACGATCAGAGAAAAAAGAATCGCCAATATCAAGGCCTTTGTCGGCGACCTAACTCAAAGGCTGCCCATACCGGCGGGTGCGGTTGATGTCTGCCTCATGGCGACGGCGGTGCACGACTTTATAGAGATCGGTGTCCACGAGGCTGTCCTTGGGGGAGTGAGGCGGTTACTGAAACCAACAGCAAAACTGGCTGTGATTGAGTTCAAAAAAATCGAAGGGCCTCCCGGCCCTCCTGAGGGAATCAGAGTCACCCCTGACCAACTCGATGCCGTCGTCCATCCCCACGGATTTGCACGAGAGCGGATGGTTGAGGTGGGCGCCTATAATTATTTGAGTCTGTACGGAGTGCAGTGACTATTAAGCAGATGGGTCTGACGGTTGGCATGACCCGGGAGGCAATCATGAAGGCATGGATTAAAGCGGTCGTCGCTGTTGTTCTCAGCACGGTTTTTTCGCTTTCCGCCATCCCTCAGGCTCTGGCCTGGGAACTGCAGTGGTACGGTCAATCGGCGTTCAAGATTACAACGGCCGCAGGTAAGATTATACTCCTCGATCCCTTCATTACCAAGAACCCCAAGACCCCTGAGGCGCTCAAGGATCTTGCGAAGATGGGTAAAGTCGACCTCATCCTGCTGACCCATGGACACGGCGACCACATCGGCGATACACAGCAAATTGCCGAAATGACCGGTGCGAAGGTCGGAATGAACGCTGATCTGGGGCAGACGCTGGCTGCTCTGGGCATGGTGCCCCTGGAGCAGATTATACGCTTCAACAAGGGCGGCTCTATCGAACCGATGGATGGTATTACGGTGATCATGGTTCACGCCGAGCACAGCTCTGAAGTGGTCCATAGGGATCCCGTTTCCAAGGAGAAGCGGGTCTATCCCGGGGGTGAGCCGGCCGGTTACATCATCGCGCTGGAAAACGGTTACAAGATCTATCACGCCGGGGATACGGGGGTGTTCGGTGATATGAAGTTTATCAATGATTATTATCAGCCCGATCTCGTGTTGCTTCCCATTGGAGGCCATTTCACCATGGATCCTGCACACGCCGCCTACGCTTTGACCCATCTGTTGACAACGAAGCACGTCATTCCCATGCACTATGGGACCTTCCCGCCCTTGACGGGAACTCCGGAGAAACTGAAGGAGGCCCTCGGAAGTTCTGCGTCCCGGGTGATCGTGATGACGCCGGGGGAAAAACGTACGTTCTAGCCCGGATATTGCATGAGTGATCGTCATGGTCGTAGAAGCGCCGTAGGCAACGGGGTGCCAGGCAGGCCTGCCTGGCACCCTTATTCAAAGTCAGGAAATTTACTGCAACGGCGCACACAGCAGCTTATCCGGCCTCTTAATTGATGTAATCATGCCATATCCAGGCTAGAGAACTTTTCCAGTCACTCCAATGGATTCAGCGGCTTTTCTTATGGTGGAAACGAAAACGATTGTTCTGGCCACTGCCACCGGGGCGTTCCTGAGTTTTGTGATCCTCTGGTTCTTCTTCCGACTCCATCTTCAGGGAGCCTGGGCATCGTCCGGGCCGGGGCGAAAGCGGATCCTGGCCGTTTCTCTGATAATCTACACCCTGTTTCTTACAACCCTTTTCCCGTTCTTTGCGGTGAAGCTCAAAACAGGCCAATCGTTCCGGGAGGTTTTTTTAGTCAGTCTTGTTTTTAACGGGTTTGCCGCTGTACTGATTGTCGAGGGTTTTCAGGCGGTGTTCCGGGCTGTGACTTGGTCTATGGCGAAGCAGGTGACCATGGGGGTGGTTGCATGGGTGATGCTGTCAGCCTTGATGGTCTTCATCGCTTTACGGGTTCTCGTGCCCTGATGGCATCAGGCACTCACCGGCCCCACAACATGGAGTCTGTTCCCTCGGAATCGGTTTCGGAGAGGAGATTCTTTTCTTCCGCGAATTCCCGCCCCCATCCGATTAACCGACCCTCTTCAAAGACCAAGGGCGTCAAAAACCGATCGGCTACTTGTGCTTCTCGATACGTGCGGTCCCAATAGCCCATACCCATGCCGAACCTATCGGCATAATAGTAGAGCATTTCATAGGATTTACTGCCGACCTCTTTGCGCTCTGTCTTGTAGGGATTGGAAACTTCCACTTCGCGATGATCGACCAGACGGCCTTGATAGTAGACTCCTTC
>CAYUBU010000143.1:0-3413 GCA_964443105.1 uncultured Nitrospirota bacterium | reverse complement strand
TCCTGCTTCAAAGAAGAGGGCCGGGCTTTCCCACTTCCCCCCACCCGTTAATCGGGCAATCGGGCCGGGAGACACCCGCCGTGACTGAAACTATATCTGTACCATTCTCCCATCGAATACCCTATATATTGATTGCCGCTTCACCGATCTCGCCAGCCGGCCCTTTCTGCCAATAAAGCTGGCGACATCTCTCTGTTCTTTCCCTCCCCCATCCCGAGTTTTCTCTTGACACAGTCAGAACTGAGTGGGTATACTCCGGCACATAGTGGGTAAATGTGGGTGAAAGTGGGAGGCTTGGGTGTTCAGGGGCAAGTTTAACCACAATATTGACGCCAAGGGGAGGCTGAGCTTCCCGGCCAAATTCCGCGAGATTCTGGCCAACAGCTACGAAGAACAGGTTGTTCTGGCCAGGCATGACCGCTGTCTTCGTGGTTATCCCCTCTCCGTCTGGAAGGCCTTTGAAACAGCCAAGGACAAGACATATCGGTCGAAAGCCCATGAAGACCTTTTGAGAGTCATTTTCGCCTCCTGCGCCGATTGCAATTTTGATAAGCAGGGGCGCATCCTGATTCCCCAGGAATTGAGAGATCACGCGGGCCTCACCAAGGAAGTGGTTCTGGTCGGCATGTTAAGCCGATTTGAAATCTGGGACAAAGGCCGCTGGGAGGAGGAGTTGGCGAAAACCCTGGCGGCGGAAGACATGGGAGAAGCCTTGGCCCAGCTCGGCTTGTAGCCCCCGGTGCGTGGCTTCAGCGGCCGGTGAAGGGGAAAGAGCCACTCCCCCGTTCTGCTGCGGCCGTCTCGTAAGAAAAGGACGTCACCATGGCACCACCGGAAGCAAAGGTCAAAGTGATGATCCTGAGGCTGGACCGGGATATCACCCTCGGCGATATGGAGCGGATCTGCGATATCATTTTGCGCTACCGGTCCCGGGGGTACGCCTTCTCCATTCTCGATCTGGGTGCCGTGCATCACGTCGATTCTCTTGGTCTGAGACCACTCTCTCGGATTGCCAAAGAGCAGCGTGCCGCAGGCGGTCGCCTCGCCCTGTCGGGGATAAGCGGCTATCTGCAGACCCTCTTCCAGGGGGTCGGTGTCTACGAGGATTTCCAGTATTTCACCAATTTCAGCAGCGGCATTCATGCGATCCGGGCAGAGCATCAGGTGACCAATCTTGATATTGCTGTCATCCACGGGAAGAATCTGGCGACGATCCATTAGACCCCGGAAGGATGGGGAGGCACCAAACCTGAAGGGAGAGGAGCGGCAAGCCTGATGTCGCGGGGATATGGAGCACCGGCCGGTATTATGGCAAGAATGCCTGGAGGCATTGAATGTCCGTTCCGGAGGGGTCTACATCGACTGTACTCTTGGCGGCGGCGGTCATGGGATCAAGATTCTGGAAGAGTCGTCTCCCGATGGAAGACTGATTGGGATTGATCGCGACCCCGAGGCCATCGAGGGGGCGCGCCGGAGACTGGCGCCCTTCGGCAGCCGGGCGACCCTGATCAACGGCAACCTCCGTCATCTGGAAAGTCTCATGGAAGAAGCCCGTATCGACGGGGTGGACGGCGTGCTCATGGATCTGGGCATATCGACCCTTCAGCTCAAGGCGCCGGATCGAGGATTCGGGTTTCAGGTCGACGCGCCGCTGGACATGCGGATGAACCGCAGGGAGCCGCGCATCACGGCCTGGGATATCGTGAACCGGGAAGAAGGAGAGCGTCTCGGCAAGATCCTGCTCACTTACGGCGAGGAGAAGCGATGGCGCGCCATTGTGAAGGCCATTGTGGGGGCCCGTGAAAAACAACCGATCCAAACGACCAGGGAGTTGGCGATGATCATCGAGAAAGCGCTGCCGGGAGCGAGACGTTACAAAATCCATCCGGCCACCCGGGCCTTTCAGGCACTTCGGATCGCCGTGAATGACGAATTGAATGCCCTGAGGGAGGGGTTGAAAGCCGCGGTGAAACTGCTCAGAATCGGAGGCAGACTCGGCGTTATTTCCTTTCACTCCCTGGAGGACCGGATCGTGAAACAGTACTTTCAACAGATGGCCCGGGGGTGCGTCTGCCCGCCGAAACTGGCCCTCTGTGCCTGCGGGCAGTCTCCCCTCCTCAAGATCGTCTCACGGGGGGCGATTCGCCCCGGGCCTGAGGAAGTGCGCGCCAATCCGGCATCCCGGAGCGCCAGGCTCAGGATCACCGAAAAGCTGGGGGGAGAGTGAGCCTTATGGAAACCCGGGTTCTGACGAGGCCGCAGAAGGTCCATATCTTTTCCAAACAGAAGCACGTGAAAATCCGCGTCCGGCTTCCCGTTCTCCTTGTTGTGAGCTTTGCGCTTCTGGTCGGGATTTTTGCCGTTTGGGAGCGTATGCATTACCTTCAGGTCGGCGCCGGCATCGAGCGTCTCAAGCAGGAGAACGGGCGTCTTGCGCAGCTTAATCGCAATCTCCTCCTGGAATACAACACGTCCATTTCCCTGGACAAGGTGGAAGAAGAGGCACGGGGGAAGCTCGGGATGCAGCACCCGGAAAAGGGACAGATCATCTATGCGAGATAGATCGACTTTAGAGCCGCACTCATGAGAAATATCCTTCGAGATCACTACCGGATCAAGGCATACCTGATTCTGGTTGTCTTTGCCTTTGGCTATGCCCTCGTGGTCTATCGGCTCTACCGGCTTCAGATTCTGGAACATGCGGAACTTCGGGACAAAGCTGAAAGACAACACAAGCGAACCGTGACCATTGACCCGAAGCGGGGCACTATCTACGACCGTAAGGGGCGGGAGATCGCCATCAGTGTTGACACCATCTCTCTCTACGCCGTGCCGCCCCAAATAAAAGACAAACCGGCCGCAGCGAAGTTGATTGGGAAGATGACCGGTAAGAACAGGCGAGAGATACTCCGGAGTCTCCTGAAAAAAAAGCAGTTTGTCTGGATCGCGCGGAAGCTGAATCCGGCCATCTTGAAGAAGCTTGAGGCCTCGGGCCTGGAGGGGGTCTACGCCCTTTATGAGAGCAAGCGCTTTTATCCCCACCGGACCCTGGCGGCAGGCCTGCTGGGGATTGTGGGCATAGACAACGAAGGGCTGGAAGGACTGGAGTACAAGTACGACGCCTATATCAAAGGGAAGCCCGGGCTCTTCGTGGCCAGTGTTGATGCCAAACGGCGAAATATCATGATGGATGGTGAAGCGTTTGTTAAGCCGAGCGGGGCGAACAACCTGGTACTGACCATCGACAACGTCATTCAGCATATTACCGAAGTGGAATTGAAACGGGCCGTGGAAAAGTGCAAGGCTGAATCGGGGATGGCAGTGATGATGCGGCCCTACACCGGTGAAATCCTGGCCATGGCCTCCTATCCCGGATTCGACCCCAATGATTTTTCCTCTTACCGATCCAGCTA
>CAYUBU010000142.1:0-13240 GCA_964443105.1 uncultured Nitrospirota bacterium | reverse complement strand
ATCCGCCGGGCGCCTTCGTTCACCTGCCCCGCCGCATCTTCGGAGATCTTTCGACGCCCCCGGAAACGTTTTTCAAACCGCACCTGCCAGGTATGGATCACATGGAGTTCCCCCTTTTCCATTCGGGCCATCGACGTGGCGAGCGCCAGGATACGTTTGTTGAGGCTATCCCGGACATGGTCCGACGGCAGGGGATCAACGGCGGCCAGAATCCGCAGAGGACCGCGGGATTCGCCAGGTTTGACCGCCCATACGGCACAGGGACATTTGCGCATGAGTTGCAGGGTTGTGGGGTCAAAACGGATATTTCGAAGCAGCCCTTTCCCGCCGGCAGTCACCACGAGAAGATCGTGGCCGCCGCGCATCACCTCCCGGACCGCCTGGAGAAAAGGGTTCCCCATCACCACCCGGGCGGTGATCGCGAGACCGCTCTCTTTCAGGGGGGCTATGAAATTGTTGAGTTCTTTTAAACGCTCCTGCAGGGCGGCCTCTTGAATCTGGGAGAGCCGCATGGCGGTGACCCACTGCTGCATGTCCCGGGGTATCTTCGGCAACACCGAAAGAACGGTCACATCGGCCCCGCTCTTTTGCGCCACAGCCCCGCCGGCCTCCAGAGCTGCTTGATCCTGAGAGGGTTCGTTCATGAAGATCAGTATTTTTCTGAATTGTTCCACCGATCGCGGCCTCTGCAGGGTCGGACTCGCCGTCAGGGTAAAAGCTCAGCTCTTTCAGTCAGGGGGATCTACCGGCGGCCTATTATACCCCCAACATTTGGCGGTGTCATTTTTGTGTGGTGATGAAACCGATCGGCTGCCCGAGACGGAGGGGGATAACTAATCAAAAAAAGGAAGGGGGCGGCGGGCCAGACCTGGAGGGAGCCGGGACCGCTGGCAGCTTTTCTACGAACGTTTCTTGGAGACTTCTTCCCGGGTGAGAGCCCGCCTGAGGCGGAGTTCGGCCCGCTTGAACTCGAGTTCGCTTGAATCTTTGGCTTTCTTGAGCATCTCTTCCGCCCGGCTCTTGGACGCCAGGACCCGATCCAAATCGATCTCTTCGGCTCGTTCAGCCGTTTCCGCCAGCACGATGACGTGGTCTTCGTGTACCTCGGCGAATCCGCCGCTGACGGCAAAGTGGATCAAGGTGCCGTCTTTCTTGGCGACCACCTCGCCGACCTGGAGCTTGCTGAAGAAAGGAACATGGCCCGGGAGCACGCCGAACTCACCCTGAACGCCGGGGATGGCCACTTCGTCCACCTCATCGGAGAAGGTGAGCCGCTCCGGGGTGACAATTTCAAAAAGGATTTTTTCCGCCATAACTCTCTCGCACTTCAAACGACTGGGATGCCGGACAGGCCTGTCCGGCACCCTTAACCTTCGAACAGGAACACTAAACCTGAGCGGCCATCTGCTCAGCCTTCTCCTGAACCTCGTCCATGGTCCCTACCATGTAAAAGGCCTGCTCCGGAATCTCGTCGTGTCTCCCGTCCACAATCTCCTTGAAACTCTTGATGGAATCATCGAGACTGACGAACTTGCCCGGCATGCCGGTAAAGGTCTCGGCCACGAAGAAGGGCTGGGAGAGAAAACGCTGGATCTTACGGGCACGGCTGACCACCAGTTTGTCCTCTTCCGAGAGTTCATCCATGCCGAGAATGGCGATAATGTCCTGCAGGTCTTTGTATTTCTGGAGGACCAGCTGAACCTCACGGGCCACCTTGTAATGTTCCTCGCCGAGGATTCGGGGATCGAGGATTCGGGAGGTGGAATCGAGGGGATCGACGGCGGGGTAGATCCCCAGCTCCGCAATCTGTCTCGAAAGAACGGTGGTAGCGTCCAGATGGGCGAAGGTGGTGGCCGGCGCCGGGTCGGTGAGGTCGTCGGCGGGAACGTAGACCGCCTGGATCGACGTAATGGAGCCCTTCTTGGTGGTGGTAATCCGCTCCTGGAGTTCCCCCATCTCGGTGGCCAGAGTCGGCTGATAACCGACGGCGGAGGGCATGCGGCCAAGGAGCGCGGACACCTCCGATCCGGCCTGGGTAAAACGGAACATGTTGTCGATGAAGAGAAGCACGTCCTGGCCTTCCACGTCCCGGAAGTATTCGGCCACCGTCAGTGCCGACAGACCGACCCGAAGTCGGGCGCCGGGAGGCTCGTTCATCTGGCCGTAGATGAGGGCCGTCTTCTCAAGAACCCCCGACTCCTTCATCTCCCGGTAGAGGTCGTTCCCCTCCCGGGTCCGCTCTCCCACGCCGGCGAAACAGGAGTAGCCGCCGTGCTTGGTGGCCACGGCATGGATCAGTTCCATGATGAGAACGGTCTTGCCCACCCCGGCACCGCCGAAGAGACCGGTCTTTCCGCCCTTCGAGTAGGGGGCCAGCAGGTCAATGACTTTGATCCCCGTTTCAAAGATCTGGAGCGTGGGGTCAATACTGGCAAAGTCGGGGGAAGGACGGTGGATCGGCCACCGTTCATCGGTTTTGATCTTGCCCCGTTCGTCCACGGGCTCACCGATGACATTCATGATCCGCCCCAGAGCGCCCTTGCCCACGGGCACGGAAATGGGGCTCCCCGTATCGGTGACCGTCATGCCCCGGACCAGGCCGTCGGTTCCGTCCATGGCGATACAGCGGACCGTGCTCTCACCGAGATGGAGCTGCACCTCGAGAACGAGGTTGATGTCCGCCTCTTCGATTTTGAGCGCGTTGAGTAGGTAGGGGAGTTTGCCTGCCTCGAACTCCACGTCGACGACTGCCCCGAGAACCTGTGTCACTTTTCCCTGATTCATAGTACCTTCACCCCTTTCCCTAGCCCCCGTGTGGCAGCTTATCGGACCTCGCAATAGATATAATCATTCAATATCCAGGCTATGCCAAATAAATCTCCGTCCTTCAGAGCAATCGCTTACAGCGCTTCCGCGCCGCCGACAATCTCGGAAATCTCCTTGGTTATCTGAGCCTGTCTGGCCTTGTTCATCGTGAGTGTCAACTGATTGATCAGATCCCGGGCGTTGTTGGTCGCCGATTCCATGGCCGTCATCCGGGCTCCCTGTTCGCTGGCTTCCGATTCGAGCAGTGCCCGGAAGACCTGAGTCTCGGCGTACTGAGGAAGGAGGTCGGCCAGGACATCCTTCTCCGATGGCTCGTAGATGTACTCCACGGCATTCATCTGCTCGGTCATCTCCAGCGGCTTCACCGGCAGAAGCTGCTCCACCACCACCTTCTGGGAAATGGCCGATTTGAACTCGTTGTACACCATGTAGATCACGTCCAGTTCTTCCTGTTCAAAGGGCTCCACCAGGTCCTGCACTATTTCGCTGACCCGACTGTAGTCGATGTGCCCCGATACGTCGGTGTAAATCTTGAACATGTCGATCTGCCGACTCTTGAAAAAATTCCGCCCCTTCTTTCCGATGAGGTAGTTGGTCACCTGGTTCTGCTGCCCTTCCTGCTCCCGGATGAAGGCGAGGGAACGGCGGGAGATGGTGGAGTTGAAACCGCCGCAGAGACCCCGGTCGGAAGTGAGAACGAGCAGCCCCACCCGGTAAGGTTCCCGCACCCGAAGGAGCGGATGGGCCTCTGTTTCGGTCCGGGCGGCCAGACTGGAGAGGACCAGGTGCATCTTCTGGGCATAGGGCCGGGCGGCCAGAATAGATTCCTGTGCCTTTTTCATTTTTGCGGCAGCCACCATCTTCATCGCCTTGGTGATCTGCTGGGTATTCTTGATGGACGCAATGCGCGTCCGGATGTCCCGTAGACTAGCCATGAATCCGTCCTGTCGATGTTAGGCGTTAAACCCCGACTTGCACTCCTCCAGCACCTTGGCGATCTTCCCTTCCAGTTCCTCATCCAGATCGCCTTTGGCCACGATCTCTTCTTTGAGCTGGGGGTGGTTTTCACTGATCAGTTTGTGCAGCTCAACTTCAAAATTCTGGATCTGATCGGTGGGAATATCATCGAGGTAACCTCGCGTCGCGGCAAAAATACTGACGACCTGCAGCTCAACGGGCATGGGCACATACTGATCCTGCTTCAGGATTTCCAGGGTTTTGGCACCCCGGTTGAGCTGCTGCCGGGTCGCCTTGTCCAGATCGCTGCCAAACTGGGCAAAGGCCGCCAGCTCCCGGTACTGGGCCAGGTCGAGGCGGAGGCGGCCGGCCACCTTCTTCATCCCCTTGATCTGGGCCGCGCCGCCCACCCGGGATACGGAAAGCCCCACGTTCACCGCGGGCCGGATACCGGAATAGAAAAGATTGGACTCGAGGAAGATCTGACCGTCGGTAATGGAAATCACGTTTGTGGGAATATAAGCGGACACGTCGTTGGCCTGGGTTTCGATGACCGGCAATGCCGTCAACGACCCGCCCCCTTTCTCGTCGCTCATTTTGGCCGCCCGCTCAAGAAGCCTTGAGTGGAGGTAGAAGACGTCACCGGGATAGGCTTCCCGCCCCGGCGGCCGTCTCAGCAGAAGCGACACCTGGCGGTAGGCGGCCGCCTGCTTGGAAAGATCATCGTAAAAGATAACGGCGTGGCGGCCCGAGTCCCGGTAATATTCACCGATGGTACATCCCATGTAGGGGGCAACGAACTGGAGGGGCGCCGGATCACTGGCGGTGGCCGCGACGACCGTCGTGTACTCCATGGCCCCGTGCTCTTCGAGTTTTTGCACCACCTGGGCCACGGTGGAACGCTTCTGTCCGATGGCCACGTAGATGCAGTAGACGTCGGTATTCTTCTGATTGATAATGGTATCCACGGCGATGGCCGTCTTTCCGGTCTGGCGGTCACCGATGATCAGCTCCCGCTGACCGCGGCCGATGGGAATCATGGAGTCGATGGCCTTGATTCCGGTCTGGAGCGGCTCCTTCACCGGCTGCCGATCGATAATACCCGGCGCCTTGATCTCCATGTTTCGAGTCTCCTGGGCTTCAATCGGCCCTTTGCCGTCAATCGGTTCACCCAGGGCATTCACCACCCGGCCAAGCATGGCATCCCCCACCGGCGCCTCGACGATGCGCCCGGTCCGCTTGACGATATCTCCTTCCTTGATGACAGTCCCTTCCCCCAGGAGCACGGCACCCACGTTGTCCTCTTCCAGGTTCAAAGCGATGCCCATGACCCCGCCGGTGAATTCCAGATACTCCCCGGACATGCACTTCTCCAGACCGTAGACCCGGGCGATTCCGTCCCCCACCGAAATGACGGTGCCCACTTCGGCTACATCCACGCCGGTTTCAAATTGGGAGATCTGTTTCTTGATCAGTTCACTGATCTCGGCAGCCTTGATGTCCATGAGATTACCCCTTTATAATTTGGTCCTTGAGTTTTAACATGTGGGACTTGACACTCCCGTCATAAACGACGCTGCCCAGTTTTGTGATGATCCCGCCGATGAGGGAGGCGTCTTCCTTGACCTTAAGGTAGATGGTTTTCCCCGTCAGACTTTCCAGCTTTGCCTTCAGCCTGGAGCGGTCCTCTTCACTGAGGGGAAAGGCCGAGGTAACTTCCGCCTCGACGCGGTTGTTGAGTTTGTCCGCAAAGGCGCAATAAGCCTCATAGATCCCCTCGATCAGAGGGAACCGGTCCTGCTCGACGAGATGAAGGAGAAACTTCTTCAGCAGGCCGCTGATATGCATGTCCTGGATCACCAGATCGAGGGCCCGCCGCTTCTCCTCGGCCTTTAAAACCGGATTGAAAAAGAGATGCCTCAGTTGCCGGTCGCCCACGATGGCGGAAACCGTGCGGCCCAGATTCCCCTGGATCTGGTCCAACAGCCCTTCTTGAACTGCCAGATCGACCAGTGCCCTGGCGTATCGCTTACAGACAACGCTCTGTCCCAAGATCGTCTCTCCCCTATTTCAGCCCGGCCAGATATTCGTCCATGAACCGCCGATGATCGTCGACGGTAATCTCCCGGCTCAATTTTCCTTCAGCCAGTTTGACGGCCAGATCGGCGGCCTGTCGCTTCAAGTCCTCCCGGGCCTGATTAAGCTCCTGCTCAATGGAGGCCTTCGCCTTTTCTTCCAGCTCGATGGCCTTTTCACGGGTCTCGGCGATCATCCGCTCTCTCATCTTCTCCGCGTTCTCCGCCGCAGTTTCCCGGATCTTAGCGAACTCCTGATCCCGATTCTGCAGCCGCTCCGAAAGCTCTCTGTACCGGGCTTCCGCCTCCTCCTTGTTCCGTTTGGCCTCCTCCAGGGATTTGATGATCTCCTCCCGCCGCCCCTTGAGAAAGTTCCCCAGGGGCTTGGCCAGGAACTTGTACATCACACCGGCCAGGACGGCAAAGTTGATCACCCGCCAGAGCATACTCATGGAGAGGAGCGAAGGCATCTCCTCATGGACCCCGCCTCCCTCGGACGCCGCAGCGACCGCAGCGGCCGCCAGAGTCCACATGAAGGGCAGAACCGACAGACACAGGCGCCGGACCCCGGGATGGTAAAGAATCGCTTTATTCATTGAAGTGTCCGCCCCAATATCTTTGAACCGATTTCACTGGAAAGGGCGGCGGCATGTTTCTCCAGCTCTTCCTTGGCCACGTCGACACTCATGCCGAGTTCGGTCATCCCCTTTTCCATAATCATAGCCACCTTCTGGTGGGCCTCCCCCAGGACTTGCTGTTCCGCGGCCACCGCCTTTTCATGGGCCTCGCTGAAGAGTGACTTGGCATCGCGCCTCGCCTCCATGAGGGCGTCGTCATATTCCTGCTGCAGGGCGGCAATATTTTCCTGCGCCGAGGCAGCATCCGCCGCAGCCCCATCGAGGACGGTCTTGCGGTCATCGAGGGTCTTGAGTAAAGGACGGTAAAGCCAGAGATTGAGGATCCACATAAGGAGAAGGACGAGGAAGATCGCAGGGATGGTCAGATGGGGTGTCAGTCCAAGCACCGGTTTGCCCTCAATATCAGGTCAGATCTGGCTGGGTAAAATAATCGGGTTGCGTCGATAGAGCTGAGAAAAACACGGCGAAATTAGCATATACTAATAGCGACTGTCAAGGTGTTTGACATAATAAATTCATACAGTGTTATAAATTGAAATAATTGATGAAAGGCTCTAAGCGGCAGCAGTTTAGGGCACAGCCTCGCTGGCTCCTTGAATGGCAAACTGTCAGATAAATGACGCCATCGAATGTGGTGACGGGGCCGGAAGATTTGTGGCAGGTGGCTGGTATTCTGGCTCCATGACCGGGGAGCCGCCTAGCCAGGGCATTGCGTGAGTGATCGTCATGAGAGGGTGTCGAAGCGCCGCAGGCAACGGGTGCCAGGCAGGCCTGCCTGGCACCCTTATTCTCCAAGACATATTGAAATATTTAGATGTCAGGAAGTGTTCTGCAACGCCGCATAGGGCGGCTTATCGGGCTTCGTAATGGATTGACTCAGCCAATGTCCCGATTAGATGCCCTATTTCAGAGACCCGATGTAGGCGATCAGGTCGGCCACAACCCGCTCCTGCCCGGGATCGCCCTGCAGCGGACCCTGGATGCAATCCCGGATGGTGTGGTCAAAGGGCTTCTTGCCGACAAGACTCTTCTCCCCTCTCCCCATTTCCGTATGACAGGTGTTGCACGACTTGCCGCTGGTTCCCAAAGAGGGATCGGCAAAGAGCGCCTGCCCCCGTGCGGCATCACCCCCGGGCAGGGCCCCGCCGGAACAGCCGGCCAGCTGGGCCGCCAGCAGTCCTGCTGCGGCAGCAACAAACAGTCTCATCCAGATCATCATCTCTCCTCCATCCTGTGGTATTTTTACTCTTGCTGTGCCCCTCGACTAAAAGGGGTGCCAGGCACGCCTGCTTGGGGGGTGCCAGGCAGGCCTGCCTGGCACCCCGCTTTCTTAGTAACGTCTTTCTAGATAGTCCCGCAGAATCTCATCATGGTCAAAGGCAAGCCCCCGGGGCAGCCGGTCCAGGGGAAAGACCGACACCTGGGCCGCATCGTCGGCGGCCGCCGGCTCCCCCTCGGCCCGGGCAATAAAAACGGTCGTAATATTGTGCTGTCTTTGATCCCGGCGGGGATCGGAATAGGAGTGAAACTGACGGATGAGCTGCACGTGGAGGGAGGTTTCCTCCCGGGCCTCCCGGACCGCCGCCGCTTCCAGGGATTCTCCATAGTCAACATAGCCGCCGGGCAGCGCCCAGCACCGGGGCGGATTCTTCCGCTTGATCAGTACGATCCTTTGGTCACCCATTTCAATAATCAGATCCACGGTGGGACAAGGGTTCCTCCGCTCTGTCATTGACATCCCCCCAGTCTCATCTTCCATGACGGGGCCGGCCTTATTCCTCCGCTTTCACCCCGTGGGCGATAAACCGGCCGACTTCAAGATGGTAAGCGTTGTCGGCTCGGAGCAGAATATCGTTATGCCCGGCTCCGGGAATCGCGAAGAAACACTTCGGCTCGTTTGCCGACTGAAAGAGCCGCTCCCCCTGCTCAAAGGGGACGATACTGTCCCGGTCGCCGTGAAGAATCAGAAGCGGCATGGTGACCCGCCCAATCTTGTCGATGGACGCGTAGCGAATGGCCAGGGGATAGACCCTGCCGATCAGCGGATAATGGTGCCGGGCCAAATCCCGGATCGACGTAAAGGGCGTCTCCAGGATCAGGCCGGCGGCTTTAAATTCGGTGGCCATCTGCACCGCAATGGCTGCACCGAGAGAGCGCCCGAAAAGGATCAGCGCACCCGGCGGTATCCCCTTATCCTTCAGTAGATAGGCGATGGCCGCCCGGCCGTCCTCATAGGTGCCTTCCTCGGAAACCTGTCCGCCGCTCTTGCCGTAACCCCGATAGTCGATGAGCATCTGACTGACCGACCATCGATCGTGATAGGTCTTGATCTGGGCCACCCGATCCCCCATGTTGCCCGCGTTTCCGTGAAACCAGAGCATGGTGGCCCGGGCTCCCGGCTTCGGAACAAACCACCCATTGATGCTGACCCCGTCCCTGGTTTCAAGAGAGAGATCTTCGTAGGGTAGACCGGCATCTGACGGCGTCGCCCGGAGCGTCCGGTCGGGAAAATAGATCAACCGGGTCTCCAGGGGGCCGCTGCATCCCGCGCCCCAGAACATGGCCGTAATCCAGATGAGGTGAAAAGGGTTAACCTGCATTTTCGGCAAGTATACCGAAGCCGGGGCAAACTGCAACCGGGGCGGCGGGAAATGGAGGGCCGAAGGGCCCCGATTCCGTCGGAAGCCTTTTCCATGATTTTCCTTTCAAGATACCCTTTTTTATGATACAGTATGCCCGTTTCCAGGTATTGCGGAAGGCGTTTTGGGTATTGGATTAGAGGTTCACCGGGATGTGGTAAGAGGATTCGCAAACCTTTGACCTCCCTCTCCACGGCAGTCACGGCCCACAGTCAACCTCACATAGTCACTCACCTTCAGGAAAAACGATCACTTTTTTTCTTTTCAGGAGAACCATTGAAACTTCCATCGCTTAAGATCAAGAATATCCACGTGCCCCATCCGATCATTCAGGGGGGAATGGGGGTCGGCATTTCGTGGGACAATCTCGCGGGAAACGTGGCCAAAAACGGATGCATCGGGATTGTCTCAGGGGTCTGCACCGGCTACCGCTACCCGGGCCTGGTGAAAACCGCCCAGGGCCGGCCCGTCGGCGAGTCCAACCTCCACCATCGGGAATCGCTGATCAGGATCGTGAAACGGGCCAAGGAGATCGCCGGCGGCAACGGCGCGGTGGGCGTCAACATTCTCTACTGTATTAATGATTACGGCCGGGTCGTGAAGGATGCCGTAGATGCCGGCGCCGACCTGATTATCACCGGGGCGGGCATCCCCCTCAATCTCCCTGAGTTTGCGGGAGATGCGGATGTGGCGCTGGTCCCCATCGTCTCCTCCGCGCGGGTGCTCAAGATTATCTGCAAGAAATGGCTCCACCGCTACGGGCGGCTTCCCGACGCCGTCGTTGTGGAAGGGCCGAAATCGGGCGGGCACCAGGGCTTTACCGTGGAACAGTGCGAAGATCCCCGATATACCCTGGAGAACATTTTCCCCGAAGTTGTGACAGAAGCCCGGAAATGGGGTGACTTTCCCTTGATCCCGGCAGGCGGCATCTGGGACCGGAAAGATATCGAAAAGTATATCGCCATGGGAGCCGCAGGGGTCCAGATGGCCACCCGCTTTATCGGCACCTTCGAGTGCGATGCCGCCGAGGAGTTCAAGCGCCTATTCCTCACGACCCGGGAGTCGGATATAGAGCTCATGGAATCGCCCGTCGGTTATCCGGCCCGAGGGGTACACACACACCTTCAGGACGCCATGAAGGACGGTTCGGCACCGGCAGTCAAATGCATTTCAAACTGCATCGCCCCCTGCAACCATGGAGAGAAATCAAAAAAGGTCGGTTACTGCATTGCCGACCGGCTGAGCGACGCGAAGCGGGGGGACCGGGATCACGGTCTCTTCTTTTCCGGAAGCAACGGGTGGCGCATCGATGAACTGGTCCACGTTGGGGATTTAATCGGGGAACTGACCCGGGAGACTCCCGTTCCCTCGGAAGCGCTCTCCCGCTAGCCGCGATTCAGCCCCCTTTCCCCTCTTCCAGACCGAGGCTTTTGATCTTGCGGTGGAGATGGCTCCGCTCAACCTCCAGTGCCTTGGCCGTTCTCGATATGTTCCAATCGTGCTCCTCCAGCTTCTTCCGGACATAGTCTATTTCAAATGCCCGCTTGACTTCCCGAAGGCTTCCCGAATAGGTGCTGACCTGGGGCTCCCCGCCGCCCCCCCGGATCCCCGCGGGAATCTCGGCCACACCGATGGCCTCCTTCTGCACCATGATCATGATCCGCTCCACGATATTCCTCAGTTCCCGGACATTACCGGGCCAGTCGTACCGGCAGAGAAGGTCCATGGCCTCGTCGAGAATCTGTTTCGCCTTGACCCCGTTCTTCCGGGCGTATCCGTCGATGAAGTGATGCACCAGTAAAGGGATGTCCGCCCGCCTCTCCCGAAGGGGCGGGGCATTGAAGGGGATCACGTTCAAACGATAAAAGAGGTCTTCCCGGAAATTGTCTTCCTGAATCTCCTGGACCAGATCCTTGTTGGAGGCTGCGATCACCCGCACGTCCACCTGAATGCTCCGGGTTCCCCCGACCCGCTGCACCGTCTGTTCCTGAAGCACCCGGAGCACCTTGGCCTGGGTCGCCAGACTCATGTCCCCGATCTCATCAAGAAAAAGGGTGCCGTGGTCCGCGAGTTCGAATTTCCCCTTCCGCATGGTGGTGGCGCCGGTAAAGGATCCCTTTTCGTGTCCGAAGAGTTCCGACTCGATCAGGTCCTGGGGAATGGCGGCACAGTTGACCTCGACAAAAGGCGTCTCCGAACGGTCGCTGTAAAAGTGGATCTGACGGGCGATCAGCTCCTTGCCGGTGCCGTTCTCCCCATAGATGAGGACCCGGCCGTTGCTGGGACCGGCAATCTTGATCTGGGCCTTCAATTCCTCGATGACCGGCGTCTCACCGATAATTTCGTACCCCTCGACCAGCTTCTCCCGGAGGTTTCTGTTCTCATCCTCCAACCGCCGTTTCTCGATGGCGTTCTGGATCACGATGACCAGCTTGTCCACGGAGAGAGGTTTCTCGATGAAATCGTAAGCGCCGAATTTCGTGGCCCGGACCGCGGTCTCGATATTGCCGTGGCCCGACATGACGACCACCATGGCCTCCGGCGCCGTCTCCCGGATCTTCTTCAACACTTCGATGCCGTCCATCCCCGAGAGCCAGACATCGAGCAGGGTGATGTCGGGGCGCACCTCGGGATAGATCTTCAGGGCCTCTTCTCCCGACTCCACGGCGATCACCTCGTGGCCCTCGTCCTGGAGCACATCGGACAAGGATTTCAGGATACTGAGCTCGTCGTCCACCAAAAGTATTCTGGCACTGGTCATAACGTTTTCTGTCTCCCGGCAGCCTCTCTCAAGCCGCCGCAGGCAGCTCGATCACGAATCGGCTCCCTCGAGGCACGTTGTCCCTGAAGCGGATGTACCCGCCGTGGTCTTTCACGATGCGGTCCACAATCGCCAGACCGAGGCCGGTCCCTGATTTCTTTCTGGAAAAATAGGGGAGAAAGAGTTTGTCCCGGTCCTCGGGACGGATCCCCACCCCTTCGTCACAAATCTCCAGGGTGGCCATCTGGAGCGCTTCGTCATAACGGGTGCGAATCCAGATCCGGCCTTTCCCCTCCATGGCTTCCACACCGTTCTCCACCAGGTTGATCAGGGAGCGGCGGATCTGTTCCCGATCGATGTTTAAAACCGGGAGATCACCGTCCAGTTCCCTGACGATTTCAATCTCCTTGTGTCCTTCGTAGAGGGTACAGACCTCATGAATGATGTCGTGGAGATCATGGGGCGCCGGCTGGACTTCAGGCATCTTGGCAAACTGGGAGAATTCGTTCACCAGCTTTTTCATCCCCGCGACCTCATTAATGATCGTGCTGGTACAATCACGAATAACCTCATCCAGATTGTCTGACCCCTTCTCATGCTTCCGGCGGAGCCGCTGGGCGGAAAGCTGAATCGGTGTGAGGGGGTTCTTGATCTCATGGGCAATACGGCGGGCCACCTCACGCCAGGCGGCAATCTTCTGGGCCTTGGCCAGTTCCGTATAGTCGTCGAGCACCACCACGGCCCCCAGGTAATTCTCCCGGTCATCCTCCAGGGCGGTGACATGGCCTTTCAAGAAGAGGGTCTGCTGGTCCTGGGCAAGCTGCAGTTCACCGCCAAAACTCTTCTTGTGCCCCGACGTGACCATCTGAATCACCTCGACGAGCTTGGGAAACTTGAGCACCTCGCCGTATCCCTTCCCCCTGGCGTCAATGAGTCTGACCCCCATCATCCGCTCCGCCGCCTGGTTGATGGTGGTAATCGCCCCTTCCCAGTCGATGGAGATGACACCGGTATCGATATTCTGCAGAATGGTTTCTATGTAACTGCGCCGCCGGTCCAGCTCTTCGTTGGAGACCTTCAGTTCGATATTCGTCCGTTCCAGATTTTCCTTGCTCCCTTTGAGGTCGCTCATCATCTTGTTGAACGAATCGACCAGGATCCCCACCTCGTCCTTGGCGTCCACATCGATGAGGAAGTCCAGGTCGCCTTCGGCGATCCGGTGGGTCGCCTCGGTGAGTCCCTGAATGGGAATGGTAATCTTTCGGGCCAGGTAGAGCCCCACCCAGATGGCGGAGAAAGCGATGACCAGGGTGCCTAGAAAGAGGATCATCACGTAGAGGAACT
>CAYUBU010000141.1:0-3757 GCA_964443105.1 uncultured Nitrospirota bacterium | reverse complement strand
TTTTTCTGAATCATTTCAAATTCCGCGATCGGCTTTCCAAACTGTTCCCGCTGCTTCCCGTGGGAAACGGACTGCTCGATCATGGTCCGGGCGGCTCCGACGCACCCCGCGGCCAGCCCCAGGCGCCCCGAGTTGAGCACTTCCATGGCCACCTTGAAACCCTTCCCCTCACCGCCGAGAAGATTTTCCGCCGGCACCCGGACGTTCTCAAGAATGACCGGGGTGGTGGACGACCCCCGGATCCCCAGCTTCTTCTCTTCGGGGCCGATGGTAATCCCTCCCATGTCCTTGGTTACGATGAATGCCGAAACCCGGTTTTTCTTCTCCCCCTTGACTTCGACCTCGGTCTGGGCGAATACCGTAAAGAACTCGGCCATGGCGCCGTTGGTGACCCACTGTTTCGATCCGTTGAGAATGTAGTGATCGCCTTCGCGGACGGCGACGGTTTTCTGGCTCTGGGCGTCGGACCCGGCGCCGGGTTCGGTCAGGCAGAACGACGCGATCATCTCACCGGTGGCCAGTTTGGGCAGATATTTTTTCTTCTGGGCTTCCGTACCGAAGAGGAGAAGCCCCTTGAAACCGATGGACTGATGCCCCCCCACGGTGACCGCGACAGAGGCACTGGTCCGGGACAGTTCTTCGATAACCCGGCAGTAAGCGCGCTGCGAAAGATCAAAACCATCATAGGCTTCGGGTATGGTCATCCCCATGAGCCCCAATTCGGCAAGTCCGCCCATGACGTCGGCGGGAATCTGCTTCTCCTTGTCGATGACGTCGCCCTTGACCTTGTCCCGACAGAACTTGCCCACCGAGTCCACCACCATGTTCAGATTCTCAAGGGCTTCCCCCGCAAGATGGGGGTAGGGAAAAACGATCTCTTCCTCGATCTTCCCCTGGAAGAGCGCCTTGCAGAAGCTCTTTTTCTCCTCTTTGCTCATCTGGGCCTCCTCATATGGGCACACCGGGAGGGGGCGGGTTAACCCGCCGGATAAAAGCGCTTTCCCTTCTCGGCCATTTCTTGAATCAGCGGCGCCGGCTCGAACCGTTCTCCCAATCGTGCGGCCATCTCTTCCAGATCTTTCCGGATGGTATCCAATCCCAGGGAGTCGGCGTAGCGGAGGAGTCCGCCCCGGAAAGGCGGAAACCCGACACCAAAAATCATACCGGCATCCACCACCGAGGGGCGATCGGCGATCCCCTCCCCGAGAATCATGGCCCCTTCATTGATCATGGTCAGCACCAGGCGGCGGCTGATCTCCTCATCGGAGATTTCCGAAGCGCTCTTCTTGATACCCGAGAGGAGCGACTCCGTCTCCGGAGACACCGATTTGTCTTTCCCTTTATAGACGTAGAAACCCTTGCCGTTCTTCTTGCCGAGCCGGCCGGCCTCAACCATTTTGGAGAGGATAACGGAAGGGCGCATCCTCTCACCGTAGGTTTCGTGCAGGATATGGGCCACTTTCAGGGAAACGTCGAGTCCGATAGCGTCCAAAAGGATGAAGACCCCCATGGGCATTCCAAACTTGAGCATCAAGCGGTCCACGGTCTCGATGGTCACCCCTTCTTCAACCAAAAGTGCCCCCTCGTTGAGATAGGGCATGAGGATCCGGTTCACCAGGAAACCTTCCCGGTCCTTCACAACAATCGGCGTCTTACCCAGTTTTTTGGAGAGGGCCACGATGGTGGCAACAGTCTCATCGGACGTCTTCTGTCCCCGGATGACCTCCACCAAGGGCATTTTGTCCACAGGATTGAAAAAATGCATCCCCACCACCTTCTCCCGATTCCCGGCGGCAGTCGCCAGCTCGGTCACCGACAGGGAGGACGTATTGGTGGCAAATATAGCATGGGACGGGGTCTTCTCCTGCACCTCCTGGAGCACCTTCTTTTTGATCTCCATATTTTCCACCACTGCCTCAATCACCACGTCCACGCTGCCGAAACCGGTGTAGTCGGTGGAACCGCTGATCTTGCCAAATTTCCGGTCCAGATCTTTCTGGTCGATGATGCGCTTGCTCTTCTTCTTGGCGAGAACAGCGTAGGCGGCCTTCAAGCCGCTGGAAATCGCCGCGGTATTGATGTCTTTCATCCGGACCGGGATCTCCTTTTCACCAAAGAGTTCCGCAATGCCGCCTCCCATAATCCCGGCCCCGAGAACGCCGACCTTGTGCACCGCCAGAGGGGTCACATCGGGGTCGGCCACCCCCTTGTCCTTCTTGAACTCTTCCTGAAGATAAAAGACACGAATCAGGTTCTTGGATACATCGGTGACTGCCGTTTCGCCGAAGCACTTGGCCTCCATGGCCAGCCCGATCGCCATGCCGTGCAGCATCCCCTCCTCCACAGCGTCTATCGCCTTGAGGGGTGCCGGATAGTGGTCCCCGGTCTCTTTTGCCGTCTGCTCCCGGGCTTTCTTGATGATGAATTGCCGTCCCGCCGAAGAGGTCTCCAGAAGGTTTTCCATGAGATCCTTCTTGCGGCGCATCCCCTCAGGCCGGCGCCACCCTTTACCCATGACTTTCATGGCGAATTTAAGGGCCGTCTCCATCACGATTTCTTGGGGCACTACGTCATCGGCCAAGCCGAGCTTCCTGGCCTTCCTGGGATAGATGTTCTTTCCGGTGAGGATAAAACCGAGAGCCTTCTGGAGACCGATGAGCCGGGGAAGACGCTGGGTGGCGCCGAAACCGGGGACGATCCCCAGTTTCACTTCGGGCTGGCCGAGGACGGTTTTCGGATGATCCGAGACGATTCGGTAGTGACAGGCCAGGGCCAGTTCCATCCCGCCGCCGAGGCAGGCGCCGTCGATGACGGCGACCACGGGGATGGGAAGACTTTCCAGGCGGTTAAAAACCTCCTGTCCCCGACGGGCCAACGTCTCTCCGATCTTAACCTCCTTGACCCCTTCGATTTCCCCAATATCGGCCCCGGCAATGAAGATCCCCTTTTTGGCACTGGTGATGAGAATCGCATGAACCTCCGGGTTCCCCGATACCTCACCGATGACTTGGGAGAACCGCTCCATGACCGGGGAAGTGAGCTTGTTGACCCTCTCGCCGGGAAGATCAAAGGTGATGATCGCGACACCGCACTTCCGGATTTCAACTTGAATCGGAGATTCCATGGCACCCCCTGAAGCAGACACTAGAATTCACATTAAGTTAATTATTCAACAGGCTGTTTTCCCTCTAGAATTACAGCTCCGCCCTGTCCGCCTCCGATACAAAGAGACGCCAGTCCCAGGGAGAGATTTCGCCGCTTCATTTCCTTTAGGAGCGTCAAAATCAACCGGGTCCCCGTCGATCCCACAGGGTGTCCGAGGGCAACGGCGCCGCCATTGACATTCAAAATGTTCCGGTCGATCTTTCCCACGGACGTTCGGCTTCCCAGATGCTCCTTGGCGAATGCCGGGGAGGCCATCGCCTTTTCGCAGGCAATTACCTGGGCGGCGAAGGCCTCGTTGATTTCGATCAATTCCATCTCCGACAACTTGAGCTTTGCCCGCTTCAGGGCAAGGTGTGACGCGTAGACCGGCCCCAGTCCCATGCGGCTCGGGTCGAGACCGGCAAAAGCATAGGACCGGATGGTGCCCAGCGGTTCGAAACCGAGTTCTTCGGCCTTCTTATCGGCCTGCTTCTTTTGATCGTGCTCGAACATCGCCACGCGCTTCAGAGATTGATTGAACACGCCCCAGAAGAGCTTTTTGCGGTCTTCAACAGCAGTCTTTGCGCGACTCTTCCGCTTGGCTTTCTTCTTG
>CAYUBU010000140.1:0-3139 GCA_964443105.1 uncultured Nitrospirota bacterium | reverse complement strand
ACGGCTGACCCACACCCTGGAAGTCGCCCAGATGGCCAGGACCCTCTGCCGGGCATTGGGACTCAATGAGGATCTGGCCGAGGCGATTGCCCTGGGACACGATCTGGGCCACACCCCCTTTGGCCACATCGGCGAGGAACTGCTCCACCGGATCATGTCAGGGAAGGACGATCTGGACGGGATCCTCGACTTTTCCGCCCTCGGCGAGGCGGGCGGATTCAAGCACAACGCCCAGAGCCTGAGGGTGGTCGATTCCCTGGAGAGGCGGTACCAGAATGAAGGGCTCAACCTGACCGATGAAACCCGTTTCGGCATACTCAGGCATACGAGCCTGCCGCCGGATGTGACGTACCAATCGTGGACGGCCAAGCTCTTGACCCTCGACGGCCCCCGTTTTCTGGAAGCCCAGGTCGTGGCCCTGGCCGATGAAGTGGCCCAGCAGTCCCACGATATGGAGGACGGTCTCCGGGCGGGGCTTGTGAGTCTGAAGGAAATTGAAGGGCTGGCCCTGGTGAGCGAGGTAATCGGAAAGATCATGGCCCATTATCAAGGGAGCCGCCGCTCCTTTCACAAGCAGAACATGGTCATCCGGGGAACCATTCATTTCATGGTCACTGACATTCTGCTGCAGACCGCCCGGAATATCAAAGCCTGGCTTGAGAAAACCGGAATTTCCGATACGCTTGCCTTTTACGACCATCTACAGGAAATCCCGCCGGACCTGGTCGGATTTTCCCCGAAGGGACAGAAGCTTTTCATTGAACTGAAGAGTTTTGTCTACCGGAAAATCATCAACAGCTACCAGGTCAATCGTATGGACGGCCGGGCCATCCACTTCCTTCGAGGGCTCTTCAGCGCTTATTTCGTCAATCCCCGCCAGCTCCAGGACTGGGCCCTTCTCCGATACGCCCAGGGGAGAAAAGAAACCTACCTCCGGGACATTCCGTTAAACCGGGTCCATGAGCGGATCGAAGGGATGAAAAAGGAGCCTGACTTCCTCCGCCTGGTCTGCGACCATGTGGCCGGGATGACCGACAGCTTCGCCATGGAGGAGTACGAGAAGCTCTACCTGCCCAACGGGCTGCCCTGAAGGAATCGACAAGGCAGGTTTGACCCCCGCGGGGCCCGTCTGATAGATTGCGGCAAATATTGCCCATGGACAGCGGCAGAGGGGAGCGCAACGAAGTCGAGGCTTGCGGCGACCTGCCGGAACGGTGAGACACGGGGAAGAGAAAGCCGCACAGGTGGATGAAGTTATTTCGCTCTGACTGAAAACGACATGGGGCGCGTATTTATGGACCCTCTGATGAACGGGCAAAAGTCTTTTCGATCCGGTTACGTGGCTATCGTGGGGCGCCCCAATGTGGGGAAGTCGACCCTCATGAACCGCATTCTCGGAGAGAAGCTCGCCATCGTCACCCACAAACCCCAGACGACCCGGAACCGGATTCTCGGAGTCAAGACGCTGGAGAGAGCCCAGATCCTTTTCCTCGACACACCGGGGGTTCATGCCGGTAAAACCCGGCTGAATGAAATGATGGTCAAGGCGGCTCTGGGCACGCTGGATGACGCCGATCTCATCCTGTTCCTGGTCGAGCCGAGACAGGGGCTTCACAAAGACGAAAAGATAATTCTTGACAAGCTGTCTGAAGTTAAGACGCCTATCTATATGATTATAAACAAAATAGATACGGCGGATAAGAGCAAGCTTCTGCCCATGATAGACCGGTATCACCAGATGAACCGGTTCAGAGAAATTGTCCCTGTTTCAGCGCTCACCGGTGACGGCGTCGAGCTCCTGGAAACCATGATCTGCGAGGCACTTCCTAAAGGGCCGCCTTTCTTCCCCGACGACAGCCTGACCGATGTGTCCCAGAGATTTATGATTGCCGAGATGATTCGTGAAAAGATCATCCTCAGAACGGACAAGGAGATTCCCCATGCCGTGGCCGTGGTTGTGGAGGCGGTGAAGCGGAGGAAGCAGCGGGACCTGACCGATGTGCACGCCGTTATCTACGTGGAAAAAGAGTCGCAAAAGGGGATTCTAATCGGTCAAAAGGGAAAAATGCTCAAGGAGATCGGTTCCCGGGTGCGGCCGGAAATCGAGGAACTGCTCCAGACGAAGGTCTTCCTGGAGCTCTGGGTCAAGGTGAAGCGAGACTGGCGCAGCCAGCTCCGGATGTTAAGAGAATTTGGTTTCGAATAGGCGGCAATCGCCCCTATGGCGGTATGCGACCGTTCATGCGCCTTGCCTGGGATGCTTCTACGGCCCCCCCATGACGATCACTCATGCAATATCCGGGCTAGGCGCCCGCATTAAAAGTAGTTGTTTAACAAATATTCCCATGTTACCATTCTGCAAAGTTTTTTGTCCCTATTAACATTGACGGGGCAGTTGATGCTGCCTCCGGCCGGTGTATCATGCACACAAAAAAATTTGGTATTACTCTGAAATCGGTTAAGCGCTTTCTTGAACTGGGCGCCAATCTGAATATTATCCGGATTCTGGAGCAAAGCCATCCTGCCGATATTGCCCATCTCTTCCGCCATCTCTCCACGGAGGAGAAGAAGAAGCTCTTTCGCATCGTCCGTTCCGGCGAGTCTCTGGCTGCCCAGGTTTTGAGTGAGATGGGAGAAGACCACTGGGCCGAACTGGTCGCCGACCTCGATTCTCAGGAGGCTTCCGAGATCGTCCAGGAGATGGAGTCCGACGATGCCGCCGACCTTCTGGCCATATTCGAAGAGGAGAAGGCCCGGGAAATCATCCACCTGATGCAGGACGAAGAGGCTGCCTCCGAGGTGGAGATGCTCCTCGATTACGACGAAGACACGGCGGGCGGTATCATGAACCCCGACGTTTTCGCCGTTCATGAAGGGGTCCGTGTGAGCGAGGCCGTCGACCTGATACGGAAAGCCGAAGAAATGGAGATGGTTTTCTACGTCTATGTGATTGACGGCCATCGTCATCTCCTGGGTGTCGTCTCTCTTCGTCAGCTGATTGTCAGCCCCCCCAACCTGACCATGCGGGAGATCATGAATCCCGATGTCATCTACGTGACCGAAGATATGGATCAGGAGGAGGTGGCTAGGGAGGTGGAGCGTTACGGGCTGGTCGCCATACCTGTGGTCAGCAGGGAAC
>CAYUBU010000139.1:0-3079 GCA_964443105.1 uncultured Nitrospirota bacterium | reverse complement strand
CGGTCAGGCGGGCACAACCCCCAACTGCCAAAGCCAGGCAGAAAACAGAGGCACACCATGATCGAAGAGGAAGCAACGCTGATTTACAGAACTTACGTTGTTCGGCTCGCAGCACCGTTTCGCTCCTGTCACACGTTTCTCCGATTAGAATCGTGTGGGGGTTGAATCTCTTCAACCTCTCTCTTCTCCGAATCAGGATCGGTCTATTCCAGGGTACCGACCATGCCGCACTGCAAGCCAATAGGCTCACAATCATCACTCGAATCGAAGGTTCCCGCGTCGTTGCGGCTCTTTCACGGCCTTTCCACCGAGATTGCAACGGCCTCGGTAAATCGTGCGTGGATCGAGTCGCCCACTTTCAGGGTGTCAAATGCCCTGACTGACGGGTCGACCTTGGTGGTAACCAATTTCCCGTCGGGGCCCTTCAGGGTCACGGTGCGTTTCGCTCTGTCTATGGCCTCAACCGTTGCGGAAATATCGACCGCCTCCGCTACAATGCCGCCCGGCTTCTCTCCCTTCGCTGATCTTCCAGCAACCAGCCCGGCGGAACCACCGGGCTTCTCCCCGTGTTTCCCGATATACAGCGCCACAGACTCGTAATACTCAACCCTGACCCGATCGCCGATTTCTATCTGGTCAAAGTTTCTGGCCTCCTCAGGCACCTCAACAGCGACGACATCGCCGTCGGGCCCCATCAGCGCCAGGGTCCGGTCCACTTTGTCGATCCCCACCACCTCGGCAGTGATCGCCACACCATCCCCCAGTTCGACACCGGCCCCTGTGCTCACCCCCGACGGGAGACTTCCGCCTGTCGAGGCGCAGGCTGTGAAAAGCATCAGGATAAGGAAAAGGATCGCATTTCTTGTCTTAGTGTTCATTGCACGCCTCCTTGATTTAAATTAGACAACAGAACGCGCATCTATAGTCATCACGCCACCACTCCATCACGCCATTTTATTTCCAGCCCCTGATCCCTCCCAACCTCTAATGGGACCTGATATGCATAATATGCAGACCCTCTACAGCCAGGTTGAGGGCAACACCTTCGGCACTGGCCTTGAGGTGAATGGTCACGCCTTTATCGTTTTTCATCCAGAATCCGCCCTTACCCTTGACAAGGGTGGCGCCAGCTTCGGCAACGAAATAGACCCCGTCCAGGTCGGACGCCTTGTTCAGGTGATAGACATCACCGGTGAGTTCCAGTTTGTGCACGCCTACACCCCCAAGCTTCAGACCCGAAGTCTTAAATGTGTAGATCTCGCCATTAAACAGCAGGCTCCCGCCGCCGATATCCCCGCCGACCATCAACATGACCTGCGTCTCGTTGATCACAATGGATCCTGAGGGTTTCTTGTCACCCGCCATGGCTGTGCCGACCATCAGAAGAAATGCAACGATCACCAATGCTACGCCAAGTTTTTGCAGTCTTTTCATGTCACGCCTCCTTTTGGAAGTAAGTAACTGAATGGTAAGTGGTAAGTCTTGGATTGCTTCCTGCTTGATGCTTGATGCTTCACCTCTTCTTTCGTGGCTTTGGTTACTCATCGATGTAAAGGATCCACGCCCCAAAGGGCGGGGGTTTCTAGATCGAACTAAAAAGTCGGCTATCACTTACCCATGTAAATCTTCTTCCCCTACAGAACGGTCTGCAAAACCTTGGTCTCGTGGATCTTCTCCACGGCGATCTCCAGCAGGTTCTGGTTGATCACGATGAAGTCGGCCGACTTGGCTGATGACGCTGCTTTGCTCTCGGCAGCCAGGATCTGTGGTACGACCAGCGCCAAACACAACAAGAGGAATGGACATTTACGGCCATTCATGCCGATCTTGTCTAACCTGTACTTGTAATTTATGGTCTTAACACTCAACCCTGTTTATTCTTGTGTTCTTGCCTGTCCTATCCTTGGCCTTTATGGTTTTTTGCTTTGCTTTCCGGCCCATCCTCATCATCTACGGTGCAAGTGTTTGATAAGAAACCCGCTTCTATTTGCACGGGCTTACGTTACCCATATATTCAGAGAGCGAAGAAATTGTCAAACGAAAAGCATTCATTTCTTTTGAAAGTGTCATTCCGGCCCCCGTTCCGGAATCTCGTCAAGAGTGACAACACTTTGAAAATAGGTCAGCATCCTGCCTGACTGTTCCACTCTTGAGAATGGGACGACGTGGAAGACCGAGGAAGAAGAAATAGGGGAAGTGTCCCAAATTTGTCTGTCATGGACATACCAAATCCATACACCCTGGAGAGGAAAGACGCCATAACATATTCGTGGTATACGGGCAAGGAGGGAAAAGCGGCTGGTGGAGAAGTTACTTACGGGGTTCAACGGGAGTGATACCGACTTTATCACAAAAACGGACGAGTTCGGCAACAGAGGAAAGCTCCAGTTTCTTCATTATGCGACCGCGATGGATCTTGACAGTCTCCTCTTTTTCCCTTTGCCGGGGTCACCTCCACCTCCCCTTCCAGGGGGGAGCCAAAGCCGCGTCCTTTGGGCGTGGATGTTTATTCGTTCCACACGAATCGAGCCAACGAAAAAGTCAATGAATTGTCATGATATTATTGGCATCAATATGGTACGTGGACAACTAGCCAATTATAAGATATGTTCCTGATGTCCTTGTGAGCGCAAGTTCCTTTCACTTCACATCTAGAGGAGAGACCGATGCCACTACACGACAAAGACTCCGTACGACACATGCTGGACGATGACGTATACGCTTCCGCCGATCTTTCGGTGAGCATGCCGAAGTACAAGTTCCCGAAAACAGAGCACGACCCTCGCCACGTCTACTCCGTTGTCCACGACGAACTGATGCTGGACGGCAACTCCCGTCAGAACCTGGCGACCTTCTGCCAGACCTGGGCAGAGCCTGAGATCCATCAGCTCATGGATGAGTGCATGGACAAGAATATGATCGACAAGGACGAGTATCCGCAAACTGCGGAAATCGAGGGGCGCTGCGTACATATGCTTGCTGATCTGTGGAACTCACCGGCTTCCGCCAACACGATCGGTTGTTCGACGACTGGCTCCAGCGAAGCCGCCATGCTGGGTGGGATGGCGATGAAACGGAG
>CAYUBU010000138.1:0-6587 GCA_964443105.1 uncultured Nitrospirota bacterium | reverse complement strand
AGGTACCCTGAGGGGGCGAAAATGAAAAGAAAAGAGCTGCAGGCCATGACCAAAGAGGCCCTCATGGTGATGGCGCGACAAGAGAATATCCGCGGCAGAAGCCGCATGTCAAAGGGTGAATTGGTGGAGGCCCTCAGTGGGCGGCAGGCCGCGGGGAGTAAGAGAGTAAAGAAGAAAACGGTAAAGCCGAGAAAATCTCCGGGGGCGCCGTCCCGATCGGACATCGGGGGTCGACCGGTCCCAAGAGAGGGGGCCGCCCGGGAGACGCTTCAGCAGGAAGTGGAACAGGGCCGTTTTGACCTCGGTTTTCGGCAGCCGCCATCCCAGGTCCAACCGGCTGTGGAGGACCTGCCCTCGGCTTACGGCGACGACAGGATTGTTTTGATGGTGCGGGATCCCCAATGGGTCTATACCTACTGGGAACTCAAGAAGGAGACGATCGGCAGCGCCCTTGCCCGGCATGATCTGTCGGAAAGCGCCTTTCAGCAGGTATTGCGGGTCTATACTGGCGATGAAGAAACCTATCACGATATCGACGTGCAGGGACTGATAAGCAACTGGTATGTCCATGTCGACCGTCCTGAAGCCCATGTGTTCATCGACCTCGGGCTTCGAGTGGACGGCCGATTCATACCGTTGGTCCGATCCAACGTCGTCCAGATGGCCCGGGTCGGAATGTCCGCAATAGTGGATGAGCAATGGATGACCCTGGATGAAGAGGCGGACATGATGTATGCTCTTTCCGGCGGGTTTCGCATCGGCCGGGGAGAAGGGTCGGTAGAACTGGGGCAGATGATGGAAAAACGGCTGCAGGCGGAAATCTCCTCAGGGGCCGTGAGTAGCTTCTTTGGAAGCGGCGGTTTCCGGGAGAAGCCGCAACGGGGATTCTGGTATCACCTGGATGCAGAGCTCATTGTGTATGGCGCGACCGAGCCTGATGCCCAGGTTACCCTTCAGGGCACGCCGATCCCCCTGCGAGAGGATGGGACTTTTACGGTCCGCTTTGCCCTGCCCGACGGTCGCCAGGAGATTCCCGTCACCTTCGTGTCCGCCGATCAGATCGACCAGGCCACAGTCACCCCGAAAGTGACCCGGAAAACGGACCGTTCCTGATATCCCCTGATTTTTTGAGGTTTCTATGAACAAAGGCTATCTCTGCCTCATGCTCCATGCCCATCTTCCCTACGTGCGCCATCCCGAATATGACGATTTTCTGGAGGAAGATTGGTTTTATGAAGCCATGACCGAGACCTATATCCCCTTGCTTCAGGTATTCGAGGGTGCCGTCGCCGATGGGATCGATTTCAGGGTGACCATGTCACTTACACCGTCACTCATCTCCATGATGACCGATCCCCTGCTCCAGGAGCGTTATTACCGTCATATCAGCAAACTGATCGAACTGGCCGGCCGGGAAGTGGAGCGGACGCGCTGGTTGCCCGAGTTTCACTCCCTGGCCCACATGTACTACCATCGACTCAGCGAGACCCGTGATTATTTTCAGAACAGGAAGGGGCGGAACCTGGTTGAAGCCTTCCGGACTTTGCAGGACCAGAAAGTCCTTGAAATCGTGACCTGCGGCGCCACCCACGGATTTCTGCCGCTCATGGATCTCTCCAGGGAGGCGGTCCGGGCCCAGGTCCGTACAGCCTGCGACCATTATGAAAAGCACATGGGGCGCCGTCCCCGGGGGATCTGGCTTCCCGAATGCGGTTACGCTCCCGGGATTGACGAGATCCTTCGGGACGAGGGTCTTCACTTCTTTTTCACCGAATCCCATGGGATCCTTCACGCCTCGCCCCGGCCGAAATACGGCGTTTTCGCGCCCATTGTGACGCCCAGCGGCGTGGCGGCATTCGGCCGGGACCTGGAATCATCCAAGCAGGTCTGGAGCGCTGAAGAGGGGTACCCCGGCGATTTCGAGTACCGTGAGTTCTACCGGGATATCGGCTTCGATCTGGAATATGATTACATCAGGCCCTATATCCATCCTGACGGTGTTCGGGTCAACACGGGCATCAAGTATTACCGCATTACCGGAAACACCGCTCACAAGCTCCCCTATGATCCTCACCGGGCTCGGGAGAAAACGGCAGAACACGCGGGCAACTTCATGTTCAACCGGGAACAGCAGGTGGAGTTTCTCTACGAGTATATGGGAAAGAAGCCGATTATCGTGGCGCCCTACGATGCCGAGCTATTCGGCCACTGGTGGTACGAAGGGCCCGAGTGGATCAACATGCTCATACGGAAGATCGCCTGCGACCAGGAAACGGTCCGTCTGATCACTCCGTCGGAGTATCTCTCCGGGAACCGTACCCTGCAGGTCTCCACGCCGTCCATGTCGAGTTGGGGGTACAAGGGATACGCGGAAGTCTGGCTTGAGGGGAGCAATGACTGGATCTACCGTCATCTACACAAAGCTGCCGACAGAATGACGGCCATGGCCAATCGTTTCAGGAGTACCAACGGCGCCTACCGGCGGGCACTCAACCAGATGGCCCGGGAACTGCTTCTGGCCCAGAGTTCGGACTGGGCTTTTATCATGAAGACAGGGACCATGGTCGACTACGCGGTGAAGCGCACCAAGGAACATCTGATCCGTTTCAGCCGGCTCTACCGGGAGCTGAACCATGGCACCATCGACGAGAACAATCTCGCCACCCTCGAGTGGCAGGACAATATCTTCCCCGACATCAACTACGAGGTATACCGGTCCGACTGATCCCAGGCCGGCTCCTCTCCAGTTTGAACCCCGTGAGTGCACGGTGGCTAGTCGCCGAAGATCAATTCCAGACAGTTCTTTTTCTCCGATCCTCTCGAATAAAACGACCGGGCCCGTCAGGTTTGACAGGGGATCGGGCTGTGCGATAAGAATGGATGGATGAAGCAGCTCGGAGAAGGTTCATGCCGGTAGCCGGTCTCACAGGTGGAATTGCCACGGGAAAAAGTCTGGTGACCGACTACATGCGGCGCGAGGGTGTCGTCGTCATCGATGCCGACGAACTGGCCCGGGAAGTCGTAGAGCCCGGCCAGCCGGCGTTGGAGGAAATTGTTCGGGCCTTCGGGCCCCATATGCTTCTGGAAGACGGCACCCTGGACCGGCGGAAGCTCGGGCAGCGGATCTTCCCGTCGGTGGAGGAGCGCAGGAGGCTGGAAGCCATCATCCATCCCCGCGTGTATCACCGGGGCTGGGAAAAGATCAACCGGCAGTGCAGCGCCCAGCCCGGCCGGTGGCTGGTGTTTGCCGTCCCCCTGCTTTTTGAGAGCGGCCATGAAAAGGAGGTGGACGAGGTTGTTCTGGTCTATACCGACGCTGCGACTCAGCTGGAACGGCTCATGAATCGAGACGGCCTCTCCCGGGAAGCTGCTGCCCAGCGAATCGCGGCTCAGATTCCCATTGAGACCAAGAAAGGGATGGCCAATTTCGTGATAGACAATTCCGGGACCGTGGCCTCCACCTGGCGCCAGGTCGATCGGCTTCTGGCCCGGTGGAACCGGTCTTGAGCTGCATCCGCCTTGTCAGTCCATCCCCCCGGCGATGGGCTCAGGCTGATGTTGGCACTGAAAGGCCTGGGAAGGGCAAACAGCTGAAAAGAAAAGGTTTTCGGCTCCCCCGAAGTCCTGCCCTCATCTATTCTTATGGGAGTTCAAAGGTGGATGTCCCGCCCATCCCGGAGGTTGACTCTCCCTGTGGGATCGATTAGAATGAATCCACTCACGAGGGAGTGGTCATGTATTGCCCGAAATGCACCAGCAAAATCGACGGGGAGGCGATCCTCTGTCCCCGCTGCGGCGTCGACCAGGACGGGCCGGCCGGCACAGAGCGGGTGTGCGATGTCTTCCTCATGGGACTTTCGGACCCCGCCTCATTCGACCAGGTTCTTGATTTCCTCAAAGCCCGTACGTTCATCCCATCCCCTGATGAACTCAAAGCCCGTCTTCTAAATTCACCGACCCTGGTCACGAAGGCTCTTGAACCCCGCCGCGCCCATAGGCTCCGGGAATCGCTGGAAAGCCTGGGAGGGATCGTCGAGCTTCGGGAGCGACGGATGACCGACCGGGGGTCTGCCAAGAAGGTGGTCCGGGACGGGGAGACCGAATCGGCGGAGCCGGTACGGGAGCCCGGGAAGCAGGGAAGCAGGATTTACCTCGCTTTGTTTCTTGCTTCTCTGGCGGCCGTCGGCTATCTCGGTTACCGGCAGAACATGACCGTCGATGGGAACACGGTCCAGGTGGCCGTCCGAAAGATCACCTCTCAATTTCCGGGCACCCTGGGGAAGCGGAAAGGGGCGGCCCCGGCTCTGCCCCCCGCTGAGCCCGTTGCCGTTGTCGAAGAGAGCAATCTTGAAGTAGCCACCCTGAACAACCAGGGGGTTGCCCTGATGAATGAGGGGCGTTTCGAAGACGCAGTCAAAGCGTTTGAGGAGGCACTTCTCCTCATGCCTGAGGATCCGACCCTCCTGAAGAACCTCCACCAGGGATGGCTGCAACTCGGCTATCATGAACTGAAAAACGGGAACTATGAAAAGGCCATTCTGGCCCTGGATCAGGCGACGAAGGTTCTGGACGAATCGCCCGACGCCTTTAAAGCCATGGGGATGGCGGCGCTGGAATTGGGAGACGAAGCTCGGGCGGAAGAGTACTTCAGGGAATACCTGGGGCGCGAGCCCAGCGACCCGGCGGTGGCCAAAATCCTGGGGGAACTGCTCTACAAGCAGAACAAGCTTGAAGAGGGGATTCGTTTTTTGAAGTATTATTCCGACGCCAACCCCGACGATTTGCGTGTGAAAGCACTGGTCGATAAGGCGGGACGGGAAGCGGTAGTGGAGGAAGATTTTGAAGCCCGGGCCGGCCAGCATTTTGACGTTCGTTACGATGGTGTGGAAAACATGGATACGGGTTATCTGGTTGTGGGGCTGCTGGAGGATGCCTACCAGCGGGTCGGTGCACAGCTCAATTATTACCCGCCGGAGCGTCTCACGACCATTCTTTACTCCGATGAAGATTTCAGGGCAGTGACGCAGACCCCCGACTGGGCCCGGGGTGTTTATGACGGCAAAATAAGACTGCCTATCGGCGGGCTGAGGGAAAAGAGTGACCTGTTGGACCGGGTGGTCGCTCATGAGTACACACATGCCGTGCTCCATCAGATGAGCGGCGGCCGCATCCCGACCTGGCTGAACGAAGGGCTGGCCCAGTATTTTGAGGGTGAACCGAACGGGAACCACGGCAGGAACGCGGCGTACATTCAGAGGACGCAGGATTTTATACCGCTGCAGGACCTGGAAGGTTCCTTTCTCAGCATGGATGCCAATACCGCCTCCGTCGCCTATACTCAGAGCTATACGGTGGTCGAGCAGATCATCGAGAATCATGGAACCTATGCCATCCAGAAGCTCCTCTCGGAAATGGGTGCCGGGGCCGAAATGGATGAGGCCTTGATTGCTGCCGTGGGACTGGACTATTCCGGTCTCGAGGAGGAATGGCTCAAATACTTGGCGAAGAATTACCCTTAAGACATCAAATCCCGTGTCCCGTTCCAGCCTGGAACCGGGAATCCCGGCAGCCGAAGGCCCAGAGCTTATTCCATGATACAACGCAGCATGAAAATCCTGTTCACGGCCTTGCCCTTCATCCTCTCATTCATCAGAGACTTCCGTCGCTTTATTCTCTTCGGTTCTGAAAGAGCGGCAGATCTGAGATTCCACCAGGAAAGAGCCGAAAGGCTGACCAGAAAGATCGCCTCTCTTGGTCCTTCCTTCATCAAACTGACGCAGGTGATATCGACCCGCGCCGATATCATCCCCCCTCTCTACTTGAGCGCCCTCTCAAAACTGCACGACGAAGTTCCCCCCGTCTCGTTTTCGGTGGTGAAGAAAGTCCTGGAAAATGAATACCACCGCCCCTTTGAAGAGGTCTTTGAGAGCTTCGACCCCGTGCCTCTGGCTGCGGCCTCCCTGGGGCAGGTGCACAAAGGGGAGTATCAGGGGGCCGATGTGGCGGTCAAAGTCCAGCGTCCCGGAATCCATGACATGGTGACCACCGATTTAAAAATTATTCAGCGGCTCCTGACGATTCTGAGCCGCCTCTTTGACGCGTACCAGCTCCGGGCTCTCCAGGTCGTGGTGAATGAGTTCTCCCGAACGATCTTTGATGAAATGGATTTTCAAAAGGAATCGCTCAACATCAAGCGGTTTCAGGGACTCATGCAGGATCGCCCCGATATTCTCGTCCCCTGCTTCTACCCCGACCTGACCACCTCGAAGGTTCTGGTCATGCGTTATTATGACGGCATCAAGATCACCGACTTCGAGCGATTGAAAGCCGCAGGCGTGGACGTGGAGCGGGTTCTCTCAAAACTGATCGAACTCTACACCCAGCAGATTCTTATCGACGGTGTCGTTCATGCCGACCCCCATCCCGGGAATATCCTGGTCACCGCCGACGAAAAGATCGTCCTCCTCGACTACGGCCTGGTGGTGGAACTGGACAGCGAAACACGGCGAAAGCTCATTGATACCACTATCGCCGGGGCCCGCCGTGACTTTGATGGGCTCATTGAGGGCTATTACAGCCTGGGCATC
>CAYUBU010000137.1:0-15923 GCA_964443105.1 uncultured Nitrospirota bacterium | reverse complement strand
AAGGGGGAGTCCATGGAGGTGGATCAACTGGGATCGGTCGCCTTCGTCCCCATGGTCGGGAAAGTGGAAAAACCCCGGGAAGCGCCAAAAGCCCCCAGATAGGCTAGAGCCCCCGCCCCGAGCACGCTGGTGAAACCGATCTTCCTGGCCAGCATGATGGCCACGATGGGCGCCACCACGGAGAAGAAGCCGTTGATGGCCCAGGCCCATGGAATGCCTTGGGGTTCCCGGGAAGCGAGCAGCCCCACGGCCACGGGAAAGGGCATCCCCATGAGAAAGCCCGAAGGAAAAAGAAGCAAGAAGAGGCTCAGGACTTTGACCAGGGTCGATGCCCCGGCGAGGACCATGACAAATCCCGGAAAGATCACCGCCGTCCCTGTGATACAGAGCGGCAGGACAAGCGTCACGGTCTTGAGTTGCGCCAGGCCAAAACGCTGGCCCGCCAGACTTCCCAGACCGGAACTCACGAGGAGGGCGCCGAGCACCGCGGCTACGGCGTGGAGAGGATGCTCCAGCAGGAGAATCGACTTCTGAATCAGACCGATCTCGATGAACATATAGCCCATGCCGAGAAGGGCAAAATAGCTCAGGATCATGATACGGCCTCCGGGCTGCGACCTCCGAACCGTCAGGGCCGGCGCAATGACAAGCACTAAACCTGCAAGCACAACCTGTACCAGAATTATGGGGACCAGATACCCCTCCTGTATGAAGAACTCCCATTTCCCCTGGACCAGGGCGTAGGTCTCAGCCAGCGTTCCCAGCTTCAGATAATCATGGAAAAATGGACGCTCATCCGTGGTCGGGGAGATGTCAAAAATGTAGCTCTCCATAAACTCCCGGCGCCCTTTCGAATCGATTAATCCTGCAAAGGCTGCAGGCAGGTCATCCGCCCGGGAGCGGATGTGCACATCGGCTTCCCCCGGCGCCATGCCGTCATAGTAAACCGGGTCGAACCAGAGGCGGGCGGCAAAAGCCCGAAGCGCCGCCAGTTCTTCACCGGCAAAGGGCGTTTTCTTGACCAGGATCGACAGAACGCCGAGGCTCCGAATGGCCGCGACGTGACGGCCGGGATCCTCTGCACCGAGACGCTCAAGGGCCTCCAAAACCGTGGTCGCGAGACGCAGTTCCGCCCGATAGGGCGGGGCAATATAGACGGTCAAACTCAGCAGTCCGCTGCTGTTCAGGGCTTCAAGGTAAGTGGTAAAAGCCTCAACTGTCAGTTGATACGCCTCTCCCGCCCCGAGAAATCCCACTGCCAGTGAACCGGTAAGAGGCATATCGATGATGTCGTAGCGGCCTGAAGACGACGCAAGGAGACTTCGTGCGAGCCCGGTCCGCGTCTGGTTCGCATCGGACAAAGCGCCCCCCGCGGCGCTCTGAGTTCTCATGAGGGAGACCACGGCGGGGTTCGTTTCGATGGGATCGATGGTCGCCGCCCCGTATGCCCGGGCCATGAGGATCGGAAGCCCGCCGCCGGGATTGACCAGCAGCACACTCCCCCCGGGACGGAGTTCGTAGGCCAGGGCGCCGGGAAGGTATCTGACAAAATCGACAGGCTCCTTCGGACCCACCGGGGTCAGCGCCGTCACGGCGCTCCCATCGATGGCGATGCCGAGCTGTTCCGGAAGGGTTCCTCCGTAGCGGAGGCTCAACCCGGGCGCATAGCGGACGCCGGGGCTCTTGAACAGATCGATCCGACCGTAGGCGCTCCACTCGGTGCGCAGGGGAGTTGCCCCCTCAAATCGAAGCAGGGTGGGAAGTTCCTTGTAGGGGGACATCCGCACCCCGATGAAGGAGGGGTTGGTGATGATGGCCGCGATACAGAACCCGAAAAGAAGGACCGCAAGGACTTTCATTTTGGCAGCACCGAGCAGGTAGGCGCCGATCAGCGCCAGTGCGGCAAAGAAGAAGACCGCCTGGCCCGGTGCCAGCCATTCCTGTACGGCGATAACCAGCAGAGCTCCCGATGCCGCTCCCAGAAGATCGGCGCCGTAGAGCCTGCCGGCACGGCTCCCCATGGCGGAAAAGGCCGAGGCCAGGACCAGGCCGGCCGCGACAAAGGGTAGGGACAGGGTTACATAATAAAGGGAAATGAGCAGGAGTTGCAGCCGGTCCCAGGATAGTTTGACCGGATCAAAGGGAATCCGGATTGCCAGAAGGTATCCGGCGACCATGCCGGCCGCCAGAAGCAAGGGATACAGGGCCCGGAGCTCCGGTTTTTTCCTCCGGTAAACTTGACCGATGGCCAGCAGCGTGCCGCTCACAGCGAGGCCGAGCATGGCAATGCTCACCACCATAAAGGCAAAGTGGTACCACAGGGCAATGGAGAAGATGCGGGTGAGCAGCACTTCGAACCCGAGGGTCGCCATGGAGGAAAAAAAAACTGCCCCGTAGACCCTTGGAATGAAGCGGGAAGGCGGCACGCCGTGGTGGATCACATCGTCTCTCCTGTAGGCATCGTGTCCGGTGGTGCCGGACCGGTCACCCATTTATAGCTAAAGCTAATGGAGCCTCAGGCGATTGTCAAGGTGGAGACGAGGCGCCTCTGAGCCGGCTTCACGGTGACTCAAGTGCCCTTTTGGACGGATAAGGGTGCCAGGCAGGCCTGCCTGGCACCCGTTGCCTACGGCGCTTCTACGCTCTTTCACGACGATCACTCATGCGAAATCGGGGTTAAGAGGCCGAACCTCCCGGCGGCCGGGCAGATCCCCTCCGGAAGGGCTATATTTACTTTTGAAACACCCTATGGTACTCTTTTTGCACTGTTCACCCCGTAGCGAAGAGGTCATGTTGTATCTGGAAAACCTTGCCATATTTAAGGGAATCGGCAGACGGCTCCTGCTCTGGCTGAGTCTGTTCTTTCTGATTCCCCTCGTCACCGTCGGCTATGCCGGGTACCTGCAGAGCAAGAACACCATTCGCCAGAACGTCTTCGATCATTTCGAATCGCTGCTGCACCTGCAGTCGGAAGCACTCCAGAACGATCTGCGGAACAAAGAGATCCAACTGGCCGCGACCGTTACGAACAATGAGTTTCTGCTCATTTCCTCGGTCGTTCTTCAGTCACCCACATTTGCCCGGGTCCAAATTGAGGCTTCCCGCCACCGCCTCCAGAAGTACCTGCAGGAGAAGAATCAGGAACTGGGGGCTCTGGGACTCTGGATCACCGGAAAGGAAGGGGAGGTCATCGCCGCCTCTGAACCGCAGCGTATCGGTGAGGAGCGTCGAGACGGACCGGAGGTGGTGCTATCCCGCCAGGAGCCGTTCCTTGTGCACAGCCTTTACACCGAAACCGACAGACAGCCTGAAATTCTCATTTCCGCCCCCATCAAGAGTCAGGACGGAGAATCCCTTGGACTCTTTACCATGCGGGTCAACTTCGCCGACATCTATCGCATTCTCGGAAACCACAGCGGGATGGGAGAAACGGGCGAAACCTATCTGGTGAATCAGCAAGGCAATCTCATCTCTCCTTCCCGTCACCTGCCCAACGCCGTCATGAACGAGGAGGTATCGCTCAGAGAAATCTATGAGAATATCGATTGGCGCAACAGCGATGCCTATGCGGTCAGCTATCGTGGCGTGCCTGTGATTCAGGCCCACACCCATCTCCGTCTGTTCGACTGGGTTCTCATCAGTGAGATGGAAACATCGGAAGCCTTCCGGGACCTTATCATTTTGCGCAAGCGCACCATTGTCATGGTACTGGCACTCTTCTCGGTTCTGGTGGTCACGGCGGCGCTCATCGCGCAGAATCTGACCCAGCCGATTCGTGTGCTGGCTGAAGCGGCCCGAAAAGTGGGGGAAGGGAGTCTGAGTGAAGCAGTCGAGGTCAAAGGGAACGATGAGCTGGCGGAGCTGGCCTCCGAGTTCAACAGCATGACCGATAAGCTCAGGGTCTCCAAAGAGAAGATGGATGACTGGAGTGCAACGATTCAACGGGAAGTGGAGTTGCGCACAGAAGAGCTTAAGAATTCAGAGCTTAAGTTCAGAACCCTCATGGAGAACGCGAACGACGCCATCATGATTTTTGATACAGACCGCAGACGCTGTACTTTGGCCAACCTCAAGGCACAGGTGCTCACCGGCTACTGCCATGCCGAATTAATGGAGAAAACCCTGGCCGATTTTCTCCTTCCTGAACATACCGACTTTGCCGCCAAGCTCTTCCGTGAGGCCCTGGAGAAAGGAGCTTCCAATCTCTACAATGTGCCGATCCAGCGGAAGGATGGGCGCCAGGTCTACGTGGATATCAGCAACAGTCTCAGCGTCTTCCAGCAGGACCGGTTCCTCAATTGCATCATCCACGATGTGACCGAACAGCGTCGGATGGAGAGGCAGCGGGCATCGGTCTCCCATATTTCTGATATTATTGCCGCCTCGTCCGACCTGGATCTCATTCTGAACAAATCGATAGAGACGATTCTATCGACCCTGGAGCTGGAAGTGGGGGCCGTCTTCCTTTATGATGATGAAGCCCGGGAACTCGTTCTAAATTGTTACCGGGGTTACGCCCGTCGCTTCGAGGAGGATTTCTCCCGTCAGGATGTCACCCCCAACACCAATATGGCGTGCGCCAAGGCCGCCTTTACCCGGGAGGTCCAGTATATCCAGAACCCCTTCAAAGGTCACATGACCGTCTACCTGGAGCCCCGGGTGGATACCAGTAACCTGAACTTCATTCTCGGCCTGCCCCTCATGGCCGAGGGGACCCTGGTGGGCATCCTGCAGGTCATTACCAATCAAACCAAGGGGTTCATGAGCGAAGATCTTCTCCTCTTGGAGGCGCTGGCCAATCAGCTGGCCGCGGGAATCCTCAGGTTGACCCTGGAACAGGCCAAGCATCAGGACGACCAGTTCCTGGCCAGTATTCTCACCGAATCGCTGGATGCCATTATCAGTATGGATGCGGAAGGCCGGATTACCTCCTGGAACAAAGGAGCGGAAAGAATTTTCCACTTGGAGAAAGACGATGCTCTCGGCCAGACCTTCCCCAGCCTCTTCATGGTTCCGGCACTGGTGAATCAGGACAAGATCCATGGAGAACTCGAGGAAAAGGGGTTCGTCAAGGATTACGAGCTGGAAAATGTGGGCCGGGACGGACGGGAGTTGACCCTCCAGCTATCCCAGACGGCCATTCGAGACAAGACCGGAAAGTTTTCCGGCAGCTCGGCCATCATCCGGGACATTACAGCCCAGAAAGAGATGCAGAAATGGATTCAGCGTTCCGAGAGACTTTCCAGTGTCGGCCAGCTGGCCGCAGGGATCGCCCATGAAATAGGCACACCGCTCAACATTATCTCCGGCAACGCCGAGTACCTCATGATGGGCCTCGACAAGAGCGACCCTAAAATGGAGGAACTCTCCATTATTGTCAATCAGACCGATCGGATCGCCGCTCTGATTCAGCAGATGATGGACTTTGCCCGGAACACGGAGCCCCGGTTTGAAGAAGTCGACATGAATCAGATCATCGAAGATACCCTGAACATGACACGGCACCATTTCAAGAAGCACGGCATCACCCTGGGCACCCGCTTCGATGCCGCCCTTCCGAAAATTGTCGCCGACCCGTACCAGCTGCAGCAGGTGATTCTGAACATGACCTTCAACGCCATCCATGCCATGCCGGAGGGCGGCACCCTGACCATGGAAACCGCCGAGGATCAAGGCAAAAAGGCGGTTCTGATCCGCATCATAGACACGGGGAAAGGAATTAGCCGGGAGGGAATGAAGGATATTTTCAACCCCTTTTACACCACCAAGGATGTGGGAGAGGGAACGGGCCTGGGACTTTCCGTGAGCCACCGGATCATTGAGAATCACCATGGAAGGATTGACGTCGACAGCCGGGTCGGCGAAGGGACCTGTTTTACACTGACCCTTCCTGTCCGGGCCGGGTCGCCGGACTCAGAGACGGAAGACAACTTGGCCTATCGAATCGATCGCCCGACCCCCTGATGCCCGGGGGTATTCTTTGCTGCCCGGCCTCCATGGAAACCTCCACATTTCGAGGCCAAGACGGAGAACAATAATGAGTTTAGCCACATCCATACTGCTCGTAGAAGACGATGACACCATGAGAGATCTTCTCGAGAAGATCTTGCGCCAGGAGGGCTATGGGGTCAAAACGGCACGTAATGGTAATGAAGCGCTGGCCCGGTTCGAAAAAACCGACTTCGACATTGTTCTCTCCGACGTGAAGATGCCCGGACTGGACGGTATGGAACTCTTAAAAGCGGTGAAGAATGTTTCTGAAGAGACCTACGTGGTCATCATGACCGCCTTCGGCACCATCGACTCGGCCGTAGCGGCCATGAAAGAAGGCGCCTTCGACTACATATCCAAGCCCTTCAAAATAGATGAAATCCGGCTTCTCATGAAAAAGATCCTAAAGGAGAAGGCCCTCCGGCAGGAAGTGGTTCACCTGCGCCAGGAGGTCAGCCGCCGCTACGAGTTCAGCAATATCATTGGAAAAAGCCGGGGCATGCAGGAGGTCTTCGGCCTCATCACCAAGGTGGCCAAAGGCAAGAGTACCATCCTCATTCATGGCAGAAGCGGAACGGGAAAGGAACTGGTGGCCAAAGCCATTCATTATAACAGTCCCCGCAAGAACCGCCCTTTTGTCGCCGTCAACTGCAGCGCCATCCCAGAGACCTTGCTGGAAAGCGAGCTGTTCGGCCATTTGAAAGGCGCCTTTACGGGAGCCCATGCCAGCCGGGCCGGCCTTTTCGAAGAGGCTGACGGCGGGACTCTTTTCCTCGATGAGGTGGGCGATATTTCACCCGCCATGCAGGTGAAATTACTCCGTGTGCTTCAGGAGCGCGAGATCAAGCCGGTGGGGGGCAACGAATCGAGAAAAATAGATATCCGCCTGATTACCGCCACCAATCGCGACCTGCAGGCACAGGTCAAAACAGGGGCTTTTCGTGAAGATCTCTACTACCGCCTTAACGTGATCCCCATTCACTTGCCTCCACTGAAGGAACGGGCGGAAGACCTCCCCCTTCTGGCGAAGCACTTTCTCAAACGTTACGGCGCTGAGAACGATCGATTGGACGTGACTTTTTCAAGAGAAGCCCTGGAAGCCTGCATGAATTATCCCTGGCCCGGAAATGTCAGGGAATTTGAAAATATCATCGAACGGGCAGTCATCCTCTGTAAGGGCAACGAAATTATGCTCGACGATCTCCCCCCTCACCTGGTGCAGGAGAGCGCTGAAAGGGCCCAGAACCGGAACCTGGCTCATCTCTCACTGGAGGAAATCGAGAAGAACCATATTATGCGGGTGCTGGAGAACGTCGGTGGTCACAAGATGAAAGCCGCTGAAATCCTGCAGATCGACCGGCGAACCCTCTACCGAAAACTGCAGAGCTATTCTACTAACTAGCATCCATCCGGAAACGCTTCACCTCTGGATGGTTACAATAGATTGTTTCCAATGATGGAAACTGCTTTGATTCGGGGTTCGATGCTCCCCGAGAAGCGGAGCATTCAGGATGACTGCCGTGGGACTGGGGAAAGGAACACCACTCTACTTCAATGCCGTATCGAGGATTTTCTCCGCCTGCTGCTCAGAGATCCCCTTGGCCAGAGAAATCTCTGAACTGATAAGGTGTTTCGTATCACACAACATCTTCTTCTCCCCAAAGGAAAGCTCCTTGTTCTTGGAGAGGAGTGTAAGATTTCTGTAGACAGTGGCGATCTCAAAGATGGAGCCGGTCTTGATCTTGTCAAGACTTTCACGGAACCGCTTGTTCCAGTTGGGCAGAATCGCGTCGGGCTTCTCCTTTAACACTTTGACCACCTTCTTGACTTCACTGGGCTGAATAACTTCCCGGAGACCGACCTTCTTGGCGTTATCGCAGGGAATCATGATGCGAGTCCCTTTTTCCGTAATCTTGAGGATGTAGAACTTCTGTTTCTTGCCCATAAGCCGCTGCTCTTCTATCGATTCGATGACACCGAGCCCGTGTGAGGGATAAACTACAGTCTTGCCGACTTTGTACATACGTCGCCTCCTAATGGTGATATCCGAGAGAAATGGCCCGGCAGGGTTACAAAATACAGATTTTTATAAGCTATGTCAATAAAAAAACAGCAAAACCGGTTTTTTGCTTCCAAAAATCTCCTTGACAAAACTGAACAGCTTCGGTTAGATTGGAAATCATCATATTATATAAGACATTGATAAATAAACTCTTTTTACCCTAAACGAAGGAGACCCCATGTCCAAGCAGATTCTCGATTTCAGGCCTGCCAATGCCGTTGCCAAACTGGGCAGCAAGAGCCAAGTCTGCCTCCTCAGTTCCAAGGATATCCTCGATATTCTGAAGCCCGAGCCGGTCATCCTGATGGCCTGCAACACCCGGATCAAGCACGTCATCCCGGGCATCATGCGGGCGGCCCAGGAGCTGGACGCCATCGTCGGTTTTGAGCTGGCCAAGTCGGAAGGGAGCCTGAGCGGGGGTTATACGGGAATGAATCCCAAAACCTATTTCGAAACGGTGGTTGGTTATGCCGAAGAGCGGGGACACACCGCCCCCTTTTTCATACACGGGGACCATGTGACGACGAAAAGCACCGATCCCGACGTGGTCGGTGACTCGCGGACATTGATCGAGGCCGAACTGGAAGCCGGTTACACCTCCATCGCCGTAGACGCCTCTTTTAACGAAAATCCTGACAACGTAAAGATATCCACCGAACTGGGACGGATCGTTCGGGCCGCCGGCGCGGGACTGGAAGCCGAGGTGGGTGAAATACTCGGAACGGGGGTCGAAGCACGGATCACCTCGGTGAAAGATGCCGTCGAATTCATCGAGGGGATGGCGGCCAACGACATGCTGCCCGATCTGCTGGCCGTCAACAACGGGTCGAAGCACGGGAACTACAAACCCGGCGAGGAAGTCCATATCGATCTGGAACGGACCCAGGAAATCTACGATGCCATTTCCAAGTGGAATGTGGCCATCGCCCAACACGGCATCACCGGAACGCCGGTCCACCTCCTGGGGGAGTTCGCCGACCACGGCATCCGCAAGGGAAATGTGGGCACCCTCTGGCAGAATATCGCCCACGAAGGCCTTCCGCCGGACCTGATGAAAGCCATGAGGGACTGGGCCGAAAAGGCTGGCAAGGACATCAAATTTGCCACCGTGCAGTACAAATCCGATGTCGACGGCATCCCCGTGGAATACAGAAAGAAGATTGAAGATATGTCCTACGCCGCCGCCAAGGATTTCATCACCAATTTCCGGGCCAAAGGGACGGCGTCCAAAGTAATCCGGGGACTCACCGGCAAGTAGGGCCTCCTTCGAGGCGCGCCCATGCTCTGGTTCTACCTCTCTCTCACCTGCGCCCTCTCTGTGGCTCTGGTGGACGTGCTGAGCAAGAAGGCTCTGGGCTTGAGTGATCCCTTCGTGGTCGCCTGGGTGCGCCTCGGCTATGCCATTCCCTTTCTGGCCTTAAGCTTCCTCTGGATTGACGTTCCCCCGCTGGATCGCACATTCTTCTGGACCCTTCTCATTCTGCTCCCTCTGGAAACGACAGCCCTGCTCCTCTACACCCACGCACTCCGGGAATCACCCCTCTCCCTGACGATCCCCTTTCTGGCGCTCACGCCGGTCTTTCTCATCGGAATTGCCTTCGTGATGCTCGGTGAAAAACCGGACCTGTCGGGTACCGCCGGTATCCTCCTCATCGCCATGGGAGCCTACCTGCTGAACATACACACCAGGAACGAGGGATGGCTTGCTCCGCTCGGGGCCATTCTCCGGGAAGGAGGTTCCCGGAAAATGATCGTCGTCGCCCTTCTCTACAGTCTCACCGCCAGCCTCGGAAAGGTTGCGATCCAGCACTCCTCCCCCGCCTTCTTCGGCACCGTCTATTTTCCCCTGCTGGCGCTGGTGACCCTCCCCTACTTCGGCATCACAGCGGGACGGAGGGGCTTCCATACCCTGGTTTCACAAACAGGCATCTTTGCCGTCATCGGCCTCTTGCAGACGGTCATGATCTTCACCCATGTCCTGGCCATAAGCCTGGTGGAAGTCCCCTACATGATCGCCGTCAAAAGAACGAGCCTCCTCTTCGCCATCATTTTCGGCTACCTTTTCTTCCGGGAAACCCGCATCCGGGAGCGTCTTCTCGGCGCCGCCTGTATGGTCGCCGGCGTTGTGCTCATTCTGATTTAATAGATCGCTTCATTAACCCGGATATTGCATGAGTGATCGTCATGAGGGGCCGTAGAAGCAACACAGGCAAGGCGCATAAAATTTGCTGGCTGAAGACATATTGAAATATTTCGAAGTCAGGAAATTTTCTGCAACGCCGCATGGGGCAGCTTATCCGGCCTCGCAATAGATTTACTAATGCAATATCCGGGTTAATCACCCGATTCCCGCCTGAAATGCGCTGTCTTTTTCTTTCGCCTTCTCTTGCCGTTTCTCCACGAGATACTCCAGCATAACAACTGCCCCTCAGTCTTTCTCCCCTTTGATGGTTTCGACGGGCCAAGCACAAAGTCCACGGGAGGCGAGTGCCTCCAAAGCCAAAGATGGAAACACTCCTGCAGGGGAATCGCAGAAAGCCAAAATGAGATAATGTCATTGTTTCCGTACCAGTCCGTTTTCTCTATGTATCGAAAATAGTACATCAATAGTTGTTCTTACATCGGGGACCAAAACTTTTTTGGTCTATTTTTCCCAAAAAGAACGAGGTGTTAGGGGTTGGATACATCCATGCCACACGTAAATTGGGGAAAAGGCATAGTCTTTGCAGCGAGTTCGCCAAGAATACAGTGTCAAATATTGGCATTGACAGGGTGGAGGGAGGGTTCGTATGCTGAATAATGGACCACCGAAAAAGGCAGCCCGACTCGACAGGGTCGGGTCGCAGAGTTGTGAGACCTTGGGAGCAAGGCCGGTCATAACCATCCGAAGTGGTCGGACGATAGGTCAAATCATTCGATCTACCCGACATGCCTTCTTCAGTGTGTCGGGCTTTTTTTTAGGGAGATGCCGACAATATAACCTGTCGATAAAACTGTTGTTCCTTTGCTCAGAGCATACCATGGGAGACCATGGGACGCAGAGTTTCGGGACTTTGGGGGAAGAGGTGTCCCGTCGCGTACCTGCCCCCAATGTCAGCCGGACCGCCAGAGGAAGTCTCTCTGGTGGTTTTTTTGTTGGCTGCTTTTGTTCCTGGGGCCGGAATTTTTAGGCGACGCAAGGGAGTGAACGGAAGGCTTTCGACCAGGGAGCCATCGTTGGGGAGTTGGCCGAAACCGATGATAACGATAGCAGAGCTCAACGCCATATCACAGCTTAACGCCATGTTTTATGTTGCCCCTGTCATGGTCATCTGGAGCCTTTTTCTGGGCCTGAAAGGGAAAAAGCAGCGCAAGTATCGTGCGGTTCGGGAAGCGGCGATCAAGTCGGGAATGACCGAGCCCCCATCCCTGCATCCCGTCATCAACCCCAACCGCTGCATCGGCTGCGGCTCCTGTGTCAGGGCCTGTCCGGAACAGGCGGGACATGAGGTCCTGGGCATCATCGCCGACAAATCCCACTTGATCGGCCCCAGCTACTGTATCGGTCACGGCGCCTGCAAAAAAGCCTGTCCGAGAGACGCCATCACCCTTGTCTTCGGGACCGAAAAACGGGGAATCGATATTCCGGTGATCTCACCGGGCTTCGAATCCAACGTCCCCGGACTATTCATCGCCGGCGAGCTGGGAGGCATGGGATTGATTCGCAACGCCATCGAACAGGGCCGCCAGGCTATGGCGTCGATCGCAAAACTGGACGGAATCGGCCAGGGATCCCAGTTGGACGTACTCATCGTTGGGGCGGGCCCGGCGGGATTTTCCGCGTCCCTTGCCGCCATGGAGCACAAACTGCGGCACGTGACGGTGGAACAGGACGAACTGGGCGGCGCCGTGGCCCACTTCCCTCGAGGCAAAGTCGTCATGACAGCCCCGGTGAATATGCCCATGGTGGGCAAGGTGAAGATGAAGGAAACAACCAAGGAAAAATTGCTGGAGTTCTGGAAAACATTAGAACAGCAAACGGGCGTAAAAATCAACTACCAGGAACGGATGGAGACCATCAACAGAACCGCCGAAGGCTTCGAGGTCAAGACCGACCGCGGAACCTATCTCACCCGGGCGGTGCTCCTGGCCATCGGCAGGCGCGGCACACCCCGCAAACTGAATGTCTGCGGCGAAGACAACTGCAAAGTGGTTTACAGCCTCCGGGACCCGGAACAATATCGTGGACAACGTGTCCTGGTCGTCGGTGGCGGTGACAGTGCCCTGGAGGCGGCAACCAGTATCGCTGAGGAGCCGGAGACCAGCGTCGCCATCGCCTATCGATCAGGGGCGTTCGGCCGAGCCAAGGAGAAAAATCGCGAGAAAATCGAAGAAGCGGAGGCCGCAGGACGTCTGAAAGTTTTCTTTAAGTCAAACGTCAAAGCCATCACGGCCACCCATATACAGCTTGATCGAGACGGCAACCTGATGGACATGGAAAACGACGCTGTCATCATCTGTGCCGGCGGTGTTCTGCCCACGCCGTTCCTGAAAAAGACCGGTATCACCGTGGAGACCAAACATGGAAAACCGTAGGCACAGAACATCAGGCATAAGGACCCCTATGGCGACGGGCGTTTTCGTCGGGCTGGCACTCTTGCTATGTCTCTTTTCCCTAAGCTGCGCGGAGGAGTTGAAAGACGTGCCGGAAGAAGTCAAGGCAGCCGCCAGAATCAAGGATTATGCCACTGTCGCCCAGCTGCTAAAACCGCTTGCGGAACAGGGCCACGTTCGAGCCCAAAGCCAGTTGGCCGGCCTTTACCGGTTCGGATTCGGGGTCCCCAAGGACCTGGAGACAGCCTTCATGCTAACCCAAAAAGCCGCAGACCAGGGATATGACAGGGCCCAATACAACCTGGCAACCTTGTACGAGAATGGCTGGGGCGTCGAGAAAAACCAGGACGAGGCCATCCGCTGGTATCAGGCCGCAGCCATACAAGGCCATGCCATGGCAACGGCCAAATTGGAAAAGCTGCAGACCGCTAATGACGAAAGACCTGATGATTCTCAAGGGGAACAGAACAAACCACCCCTTCCCACAGGTCCCGTGATCGGGAAGACCGATCTGCGGCCTTCTGCCTCCGCGGTCGCCCATGACAAAGAGAGAGACGCAACCCTTTATGAAGGCTGGTCGACCCTGATGATCGCCGCCTGGCGCGGCCAGACAGATACGGTGCGTCAGCTCTTAAAATATAAAGCCGATGCAAATTGGACGGATGGGGAAGGTCACACGGCACTCAGCCTGGCCGCCCGCCAAGGCCATATTGATATTGTCAACACACTCCTGTCCAGCGGCGCCAATCCCCAGGCAAAACAAGCCCAGGATAAGACCCCTTTACTATCGGCAGCGGAGAATGGCCATCCCGCAACGGCAGGTCGACTCCTCAGCGCAGGTGCCCATATCAACAGCCAGCAGAGTGATGGCAGTACACCGTTGATTCTCGCCATACTCGGCGGCCATGAAGAGACCGTTGCCCTGTTGCTGGAAGCCGGGGCCGACTGCAATCTGCCGCAAGCGGATGGCACAACGGCATTGATCCATGCCGCGCGGCGGGGCCAAAGCGACTTGGTGCAAACCCTTCTGGATCTTGGCGCCCAGGTCGATGGGAAGGACGAAGATGGCCATACCGCCCTCTGGTATGCCTCCATCGATGGACGGCTCGATGTGGTCACCGTTCTGCTTCATAATAAGGCGGCTGCCAACATTCAGGATTCCGATGGGAATACGCCCCTGTCCCATGCCGTATCGCGAGAGTATGACGGTATTGTGAAGGCGCTTATCAGAGCCGGCGCCGACATCCATCTGGCCAGCAAGACCGGCAACACCCCTTTAATGATCGCATCATCTCGGGGCTTTGTCGCCCCGATTCGTTTGCTCATTGCCAACGGTGCCGATGTGAATGGGAAAAACGTAAAGGGCAACACAGCCTTGATGCTCGCGACCCTCGGGAGCCATACAAAAACGGTGCGAATATTACTGGAGAACGGCGCCAATCCGAACATAAGAAACAATAACCGTGAGCAGGTTGAGATGGTGGCGACCACTAAGGGATACAATGAAATCCTTGATCTTCTGGAAGGGCATGAAGCGGGCAGGAAGAAAGTGTTGGGTTTATTCTGATCAAGGCCATGCCTTTGGGGGAATCATAACAAAATGCACAAGATGAATAGCCTGGAAATTGAGAGAACGACAACGAAAGAAGCCTTGGGTGAGTTCCAGAGACCCGAGGATCCCATCGATCTGAGCGTGGATGATATCGTGGGCAATTTCCCCGAGGAAAAACAAAGGGAACTTGCTGACGATGATCACGAAGCCCACTTCAAGTTGGGAATCACCTTACTGAAGATGGGTCTTTTCGATGAAGCTCTCGAAGAGTTCTCCGTCGCCTCCAAAGCACGCCCGAGAATGATCCCCTCTCTTCTCAAGATAAGCTTCTGCCTGGTCCAGAGAGGTGATTGCCAGTGGGCCCTGGCTGAATTGGAAAGGGGGTTGACCGAGGAGACGCTCACGGTGTCCGAGATCAGGGACATTCGGAACGAGATTGCAAAGGTGAGTGAACTCCTGGGCAATAAGGCCAGGGCCGCCGAGGAACGTCATAAAATCCTTGCGTTATCTGCCGACGAAAAGGAACAGAGTGACGGGGACACCGACAGCCTCTATGGGGCACCGAAAACCGGCTTGGCAACCTGGTTTTTTTTCCTGATCGTAGCCGCAGTAATCGTTACAGGATGGAAAGCCCGGAACGATGGATATCTGGGTGCCGACTCGGGCCTTGGTTTTAACCTCGGTATCGCAGGCAGCGTGATAATGCTGCTATTGCTCCTCTACCCCATCCGAAAAAAGGCGGGATTCATGCGAAATTGGGGCGCAATTAAGTATTGGTTTCAAACCCACATGGTTCTGGGCGTTATGGGGCCCACACTGATCCTCTTCCACTGCAACTTTCACATGGGCTCCCTGAACAGCCGGGTGGTGCTGTGGTCCACTCTTTTGGTCGCAACCAGCGGCCTTGTGGGGATTATGATTTATTCAAGGATTCACTATGGCCTCTACGGCAGGCAAACCACTCTATTGGAACTGCAGAAGGATGTGGAGATCAACAAGAACAGTCTCGGTTTTCTGTTCGGTTATGCACCGAAACTGCAGCACCGATTACTCGCCTTCGAAGCCGACGTCCTCACCCCTTCCCATAGTTTCCTGCAAAGCGCCTGGCGCCTCTTGACCATCAGGTTTAGAACGTTGTGGACCCATTTTGTCTTGCTCCAGGGATTGAGGCGGGCGCTGAAAGTCACGGCTCGTCGTCTGGGGTGGACTCGGAAAGAACGGCGAAGGCAGGGAAGAGATGCCCGATACCTCATATCCGTGCACATGACCACGGTCCTCAAGATTTCTCTGTTCAACTTTTATGAGAGGCTCTTCGCGCTATGGCGCGTATTTCACATGCCCCTTTTCTTTCTGCTTGTCATCGCGGGAGTGGTCCACGTGATCGCTGTCCACATGTATTGATTAAAGGAAAAAGTGAAGTGAGGAAACAGCATGGAATCCTGCTGGTCCTGGGTATCATGATCACGCTGTGGGCACCCCCGGAGGGGAATGGGGCCTCCGTCGAACATATCGTCATGCCCGGCAAGCTCATTGAGGGCCACGCCAAGTACGAAGACGATTGCAAACGGTGCCACAAACCGTTCAGCAAGGCTTCCCAAAGCCGGCTGTGCCTCGACTGTCACAAAAAGGTGGCGGCAGATCTGGATAAAGAGAAAGGATTTCATGGTCTCAAGAAGGAGATCAAGAAGACCGAGTGCAAGAAGTGCCATACTGAGCACGAGGGAC
>CAYUBU010000136.1:0-7874 GCA_964443105.1 uncultured Nitrospirota bacterium | reverse complement strand
TTGCTACAAGGAGACTTTCCTCTCTTTCTATCACTCCGCCAACATGGTAAGGAAGACCACAATTTGCATAGGAAACGTAAGGTCCACGCTCAACCATGAGGATTTCTGCTTTTTCATCCAACCGGCGTAAGCGTGCCGCGCAGGACGCCCCTCCGGCTACTCCGCCAACGATGATGACTTTCATGATATGACCTCCTTAAATTGTTTTATGTTATGTGACATACATTTTTGATTCTTCTCCCATTTCGTGAGTAAAAAGGGTTACGCTTCGCGTGTCCCTTACTTATCACTCACTCTTTTGGAGATAAACCACATTTATATCATGGTAATTTCGGTCATTCACGTACTTCCCGTCTTCATTACTATCCCCCTCTTTTCTAAAGAGGGGATAGGGGAGATTATATTTTTGAGCTAATCCCCCTTCATTCCCCTTAGCAAAGGGGGAAGTAAAGTTGCTCCCGTTAGAAAAAGGGGTCCTTATATTTGCTCTCCTTTTACCATATAACCTTATACCCTACCTCGATGGAGCCATCGGTCGACCGATCACTGCCAATACCGATAGACGGCCTCAGGTAAGCGCTGTGACCCTTGGTGCCGAAATACTTATCCAGCATGGTTCCAGTCTCGATGTCGATAATCATAAACTCAATGTCATTTTCGTAATCCAGAATTATCTGTGGATCCATTAAGGTCCAATACTGCTTATTAGATGAAATCCAGAGGAGGAATAAATCAATAGCCCCTGATGGACCTCACTACGGCCTTCATCTTCATCAATGCTGAATTTATGCTGGTAAGCAGGAGCAATGAGTGTTCCCTTGATTCCAAAAGGTGCAAAGAATACTCCGAATACTTGAGGGCCAAACGAAAGAGCACCCGAACCTAATGAATCCTCAGTTGCAGTCGGCAGGAAAGTTTCGAATCCAACAGCCAGGGCAAACTTCTTCTTCATATTCATAATCGGTACCGTTAAAAAACGAAAGTCAAAGTCGCCAATGCCCCCCTCGTCAACATCATCAATCCCATCATCATTGAGATCGGCCTCGATAGAAGCGGTACGAAGGCTTGCTCTGAACTGCCACTTTCCTTCTGCAAAAGGTGTCCGGTATTCCAACGTGGTAATGTTCTGATCTCCATCACCCTTTGTGTTCAGGAATAAGAATTCGTTATATACCCTTAAATCATGAGTGAAGTTAATCGGGTTGGTCCCGGATTTGTCCCCCTTCATGGCTTCCTTTGCGTCACCTTGTGCCTGGACGCCCGTAGCAGCCAGACCAGTTATCAATAGGGCAGCAAGGACTGCGCTTACATGTAACTTTCTTTTTTTCATAGTTCGATTTCCTTGAAAATTAACAGGCGTATGTGATATTCCCATTACTCCAGTACTCCACTCTTTCTCTTCTCCATTACTCCATTTCTTCTACCGTCTTAAAAATGCCAGACCACCGGAGCAATTATAATAGTGATGATGCCGACGATAACCGTCATGGGTACCCCGATCTTTACAAAATCGGTAAATTCGTAGCCCCCCGGACCGTAGACCATCAGGTTGGTTTGGTACCCCATGGGTGAAATAAAACTGCATGAGGCACCGACCATGACGGTGATTGCAAAGGGCATGCCGTTAACACCCAGATTTCCGGCCATGGCCATGGCAATGGGAAACATGAAGACTGCCGAGGCCACGTTTGTAATCATGGTATCCATGGCAATACAACCCAGGAAGACCACGGTCAGGGCAATATAGGGATTGTCGCCGCCGATTCGGGTTAGAATGTCGGCAAGCGCGGCCGAAAGACCACTGCCGGTCACAGCCGCCTCCAGGCCGATGGCGCTGGCAATAATGGTCAGGGTTGTGAAATCTATACTCCGTCCTGCTTGCTGCAGACTCATGCATCCGGTGAAAATCATGGCCCCGGTGGCCAGCAAGGCGGCGTTGAGCATGCTCATCCATCCGACTGCCACCACCACGACCATGGCAATGGTAATCAGGGTTGCGTAGAGTGCACGGTCATATCGTTTAATACGCGCTCCGGTGAGTCGTCTCACCATGGCAAACTGAAGAGTCCTGTAGTTTTCATGGAAGAACGGCTCTCCTACCTCCAGCACAGCAATATCGCCGGCGCTGACACGCACCTCAGACATGGGCCCTTCTATGGGCTTGCCGCCCCGGGAAATGGCTATTATCGAACCTTTCAGGGGGGATTCCGGCAGCGGCAGTTCCTTTACCATCCTGCCGATCGCCCTTGCCCTGCGGCTTACCACCACTTCGACCAGGCGATGCGAGTGCCTTTGGCGTGAAATCTCTCGGACACGATAACCGTGAAAGGGTTCAAGACCTTCCGTATGCCATATATGGGGAAGGGATTCAACCTCGCTTGAAAAGACAAGCACATCGTCTTCCTGGAGCCGAGTCTCCGCTCTTATTTCAGCCTTATCCCTGTTGTTTCGTCTGAGCTCCAGAAGACTGAATCCAACAGGCTCGGCATATCCCATGGCTTTCAGCGTCTTTCCGATCAGCGGAGAGCCGGCAGGGACCATAAACTCGGCTCCAAAGAGACGCACATCCTCCTGGGTTTTATCTTCTTCCTTGGGCTCAGGCAGCAGAAAGCGGCTGGTCAGCATCATAAAAATGATTCCTGCGATGGTGGCCGGTAAACCGATATAGGTGAGGTCGAACATGCCGATTTCTCTCAAGGGCGGAGTTCCCGGAACGTTTCTGGACAGAAGGTCGATGACCAATCCGGCGATCACCAGATTGGTGGACGTCCCGATCAGGGTGCAGGTTCCGCCGAGGATGGATGCAAAGCTCAGTGGAATGTAAAGCCGGGTTGCGGCCAGACGGCATGTTCTGGAAAGATCCCGTATCACCGGGATGAACATGGCCACGAGGGGAGTATTGTTCAGAAAGGCGCTGCCGATGGCCACGGGCGGAAGAATCTTCGTCTGGGCGGCGATCAGGTTTTTGGGCCTGCCAATCAGCCGTTCCGTAATCAGAGTAATGGCCCCGGTGCGGTACATACCCGCAGCCACCATGAGCAGCACGCCGATTGTCAACATTCCGGGATTTGAGAATCCCTTGAGGCTGTGGCTCAAAGGAGCCAGATCAAACGTGATGGTTAAGGTCAAAGCCCCCACAAAGACAGCCACCGGCGGGATTCTGCTCTTAATCAAAAGCACAAAGGTGATTGCCAGAATGATGATGGTGATATAGGCATCTGAAGACATTTATAATTCCTTGTTAAAAAGCGGTTAGGGGAGATTAAAGTTTTTTAATCCTCCCTTGCCCCCCTTTAATAAAGGGGGGAACTTGTGAATAGGTACGCATGCGCAATTTCGGCATATGGACCTAAAATTTTATTCCAACACCCAACATTGGACCCTTGACCGTCTGGTCAAAGAAGAAATCGTTTTCGTCATATTTGATCTGTAAATAGCGGTAGCCGAACTTAACGGAATACATTTCCGCCACGTCATAACTGAATACCGCTGTTCCCATGTATGTGTATTCGCCGTTTATCCCGATTGTCGTATCAACCTTGGCTAATGCGTGCCATTTTTCCTTGAAAGGGACAGCCAGACGAACGCCGATGAAGGGATCCCACCAGTCTTCACCTGTGCTGCCGCTAGGCTTCCGATTGATAGTGATCGCGCCAATTGTCAGTGAACCGGTGAGGGAGACATCAAGGTCTACATTGTGATAACGTAATCCGCCGTAAAAGGTTGTATAGGGGATCTGTTCAGGCATATAGAAGATCGCAAAATCGGACATGAATTCCGTCCCCTCGAATTCAAGCTTGCCGGTCAGTTGTACCGGAATTCCGCGGCGATCCCCCACAATAGTCGTGGTGGAATCTTCTGAAAGTTTCAGGTAGATGATTTCATTGGAAAAGCCCCAGCGCCCTTTTCTGGCTTCAAAATAAGACATCCAGGCGGCATCGACGATATCAATAAGATCATCAAAATCAATGGTCGACTCTGGCAGGGTCCTGTCTTCAATGCCAACGGTGGACTCTAAATCGATAAACCAGACATACGGAGTGAATTCATACTCCCACTCGTCTGCAGCTGCCCAAAGTTCTTGACTGAACAATAGTAAGCATGCAGTTATCATAAAAGTCATGACTAGAAAGTTCTTCAATTTCAACATAACAATCCTTCTTTAAATCAGTACTCCATTTCCTCATCATCCTTCCGCCTCAACATAAGGCGAAACATACGTCCGCCCCTTTAAGACTTCCCAGACTGCCGGAATAAGATCATTGGCAGCAGTGCGTTTAAGCACAAAACCCGCTGCTCCTGCTGACAGGCATTCTTCAACAACCTTTTGCTCATCATGTACGTTGAGAATAATAACTTCCATTTCAGGCCTGAACTTTTTGACACGACGGGCAACATTCACATCTTGTGTCACCTGCATTGACAGATCGACAATCACTAAATCTGGGTTTACTTTCTCCAGTGCATCAATCTGTACGCAGGGGCAAGCATTCATAAGAGTGACTCTTCTCAAAATAGGTCAGGCATCCTTCCTGGACAGTCCCCCTCTTTTCTGAAGAGGGGTTAGGGGAGATTATGTTGATATCTAATCCCCCTCTGTCCCCCTTTAAGAAAGGGGGAGGCAATGGTGGTTTCTCATTCGCCATCATTCCTGCTCACCCACTTTGATGATCCTTACTTCGCCATCCACGAACGTAATCTCTCTGGTGAGTTCATTCGGGCTGCTGTAATACCAGGTGCCTGCTTCTCGAGATGTCGGTTCCCCGCACGCCTCCAGGACTTTTGCTTCCGTGTCTCCATGCTCTATAATTTCTGTCCGGCATCTTAACTGTTCACCCAAAGCCGGCCCTGAAATCGCTGCAACAAGAACCGAGAGGTATAAAACGATCCGTTTAAGTGACTTCATTTCCGTTTCCTCCCAACAACTGTTTTGGTAACCATAATCTTTTTTGCTTTCTTCATTTCGAGAGAAAGCCGTTTCTTCCGATCATTGAAATCTATTTCATCGTACTGTGAATGACATTTTCTTTGTTCGTCCATAAGCTTGGCAGATCCCCGTGGACCGAAACCCATGCATGGTCGCCTTTGATTTCTGAAACCGCGACGCCGCGCTTTCCGCTAGATATGCTGCAGCCGGTCTTGAGCAAGTGATCTTTGGTTTTCTGATCTCCTACATTGTATAGATCTAATAGATGTTCGGATGTACAAACAACGGCTCCTTGCTTCAGATCAGCGGCATTGCCCATGTTCGGGAATGAAAGAAATAGAACGACAACTGAGATGATCAATAATCCTGTGGTTTTTAACATAACGGGTCCTCCCTTTAATATCTGATAATACTCCCATCAACCTCCTTAACACCTTAATTCAAATTTGTGATTTTCTCATTTCAACCAGCACTCCAGTACTCCATTACTCCAAGGAGGTTCACTTTCGGGGCCGAAGGCTATCTTGAACGGAGCTCCACCAATCTGGTTTTGAGACGATTTGCCCAGACATCGAAAGACTTCTGAATATCATCCCACTTGCTGGTTTTCCCTTCAAAGGTCTTGCCGCCGGCACGTTCATCCACTGCCGCCGCCAACCGCACGTAGGAGAGCGAATCCACAATCTCGACCTCAATCGCTGCCTTGCCCACAAAAGAGTGGGTCCCGGTTGCGAGTTTCTTGCCCCAGTCGATGACGATGGCCGGAGGAAGCACGTTTGTCATAATATCCCCGGCCACCTTAGACCCTTTGGCCTCAGTGATGGCCATTCGCATCTTCATGACACCCGGGCCGGGCCGATCGACGATGGTGTAAACACTTTCCAGTTCCTTCCTGGTTGCTGAATAGAGGTAATCGGCCAGTCGCTGCAGTTCCTCTCGGGGAACCTTCGAAAGATCGGAACCTTCCCCATGCCAGATTGTAACGGATTCGATCATCACCTTGTCGTAGGCAGCAAAATTAATATTCCGGTTAATGTAGAACAACTGGGCCTGCTCACCTTCTCCTTTCTTCAGTTGGGAATAGTCTTTCAGGAATCCTGAAGGTTTTGCGGAGCGTGTTTGTTCTGTGGTCGCGCAGGCAGAGAATCCGAGCGTCAGAATCATAACCAATGGAATGTAACCGATTTGTAAACGTTTCTTGAAATTGTTTTGTCTCATTGCTCTCCTCCTTTTAACGGTTGATTTGTGAAAAATCCGGATGAACCGATCGTAATATTACGACAGTGATCGGATCCACCTCCCAAACCTTCTTTATGCACTCACGCCACTTTGGTAAGTTCGACTTGACTCTCGTTGATGATAGGATTCGGGCTAAAAGTAATTTCGATTCCACCCTTTCCAGTCAAGGGCATTCGCTTTGTCGCGACAATTATTGAGTTCGTCAGCTAACAAATTCATTTGGGCGGTGACGCGCAGAACACCTTGCACAGTAGTAAGAATGTCGTTATCGCCGGCGGCCGATCGGCGGAGATCGTCACCCCGGGACTCGATTTCACGAACGAGGCTCCGAGTTTCCGGCAAGTCCGGGATCGGCTTCAGGTCTGTGAGCGAGTTCGCGATTAACTGGAACGATTCGACACAGGCGTCATAGAAGCGACTGAGCAGTTTGCGCAGGGGCTCATCCATGGCCTTGCCAGATTGTTGGCGGACATGCTGGGCGGCATTGAAGCGGAGGGCCGCGTGTTGGATCGAGTCGATCAGGGCCTGGGTTGCCTGCCGGTCGTTTCCCGGCACCCTGGTGTAATCGATCGGGCTCGACCACATCTTCAGCTGTTTGAAGAGGCCCGGCCATCGCTTGCGGGAGGCCTTGATCATCGCCGCCCCTTCGGGGGTTCCCGGCGGGATCCCGGCAAGGGCCTGCATCGACTCGCCGCACCCGGAAAAGAAGGAATGAACCTTCTTGCAGAATTCGCGCTCCGGAATCACCGGGGAGAAAAGGCCGAAGATTGCCAGTGCAATCCCGAACCCGCCGAAAAAGGCGAACCACATGTTGGCGAAGGAGGCGAATGAGTATGACTGCCCCGACTCACCGTACGACGGCAGGGCGGCGACAAAGATCGCTGCGAACAGATATTGCAGCACTTTTCGCGGTTGGCTGAACATCAGATAGAAAAGCGGAAAGAACGCCACGAAAAGCCAGGGTATCAGCTGCGGATACCGATTGATGCCGGGCATGATCCCGAAATAGAGGGGCGCGGCAATCGCGGAACCGATGACCAGGCTGAGCAGCAACTGGCGACGGATCATGATCAACGGAACCATCACGCTAAACGTAATTGCGATCGACGCGAACACCATCCCGAGCGTCAACCCCATCGGCCATTGTGTCTGGATGAAGAACCAGCCACACAGCAGAATCACCAGGCCACCTGCCGCGGCCTTCTGTGACTTCACGCTCGTGAGGCTGAAGGCCTCGCGCGGCGGAGCCGGTAGAGGCGCAGCGGCCTGCTCGGGGTCCTCGACGCTGGAGATAGTCGCGCGCACCTTTGATACCTGTCTTCCCAGGCTGCCCAGGGCGCCCGCGAGCATGGCGGCCGAGGCCGTATCGATCGGAGCGCTTTGATCGATACCCGCAACAGCAAGAGCATCGGAGTTGCGAGGCCCATCCGTACCGTCGCGCGGGCGGGCCAGATCACGTACGAGCTCCTCCATCTCCCCTTCAACCGCATCCAGGCTGGAACGAATGTTGTCGGAGTCGGCGACGAGCGGCTTCCCTGGCCGATCGTCGCGAGAGCCCCTGATGCCCTCGCGCACAGAAAGGATGACCAGCAGAAGATCGTAAAGCTCATCGACCAAGTGCTGGTAAGCGTGATGAAACCGCTGGAAACGCAGGGTATCGGCGGCGGCCGCCTCCAAGGTGCCGCGCAGTGCGGTGATCGCATTGATC
>CAYUBU010000135.1:0-7928 GCA_964443105.1 uncultured Nitrospirota bacterium | reverse complement strand
AACAAAAAAAACGCCGGCCAGGATCAGAAACTTGAGAAACCCGAAGAGGCCGTAAATCAGCATGAACGATCCGCCAGGGCCGGTGAGCCGCCTGACGATGAATCCGATTGCCTTGAAATTGACAAGCCCCACTACGATTCCGACGATCGATCCGTAGGCGAATGCTTTCCCCCACAAGGCGTAGCCTGCCGCCACTACAAGTCCCAGGAAGAGAACGCCGGGCCAGGTGGTGCCCTTGGGAGTCAGGGGATCGGTCATTTTTTCTTACTCTCTTTGATCGCTATTTCAAAGAGATTCTTAAAACCCGCGGCCACACCGAAAAAGAGAAAAACCAGAGTCAGCCAGGGGTAGGTACCGAACCAGCTATCGAGTTTATGGCCCATGAAATAGCCGATCATGGTTGCCACCACCATGAAGATGCCGGCTGTGCTGACCGAATAAAGCTTCTTATATAAAACCTTATCCTCTTCTTTCATCGGCTCCAGCATAGCCTGAATGTTGCATAACTAAATCTATTACGAGGCCGGACTTGTCACGGCGTGGCATTTTGCGAAGACGGATAAGCTGCCGTATGCGGCCTCTCAAGACAATCACTCACGCAAAATCCAGGCTGGAAATTGCGGAATATTAACATTTCCGAATATTTATTGTCAAGAATATAAAGAATTTGGCGATGTGGCTGATTTATTGTTATTTTTCAATTAGTTATGGATGAAGCGGTTTTCCCTGGGGAAGGCGCCGGCCAGGGCCGTTTCTTCTACTTTTTCCAGAATTCGGAGACAAAAAGGACCAGAACGGAATAGACTTCCAGGCGGCCCACCAGCATGCAGAGAATGAGCACCCATTTCCCAGCGGCGGGAAGATGCTGAAAATTCTCCGCGGGCCCGACAGAGCCGAGGCCGGGCCCCACATTTGCCAGGCAGGTGAGTACCGACATCAATGAGGTGACCAGGTCTACCCCCAGAAAACTCATGATAAGGGAGCCTGCGAAGAAGACAAAGATAAACAGAAAACAGTAGCCCCAAATGCTGTCGATAATTTCTTTGCTGATGACGGCCCCCCGGAGCTTCACCGGGACGACGGCATGGGGATGGATGATCTGGTAGAGCTGGCAGTAAGCCTGTTTAAACAAAACCTGAATACGGACGATCTTCATACCGCCTGCGGTGGAGCCGGCCATCCCGCCAAAAAACATGAGCAGCACCAGTACCAGTTGGGACGCGTGGGGCCAGAGTTCGAAGTCGGCGGTTGCGTATCCGGTGGTGGTCATGAGAGAGACAACCTGGAAGGCGGAGCGACGGAACGCTTCTTCAGCGTTCTGGTAGACACTGCCGTAGACGTTTAGGGTGACGAAGAGGGCTGCGACGACGAGGGCGCCGATATAAAAATGGAACTCCGTATCCTTGTAGAAGGCTTTAACCTCTCCCCGGAGCATGCGGTAGTGCAAGGCGAAGTTGATCCCCGCCAGGGCCATGAAGGTGATGATGACCCAGTCGATGTAGGGGCTGTTGTAGGCGCCCACGCTTGCGTCCCGGACGGAAAAGCCGCCTGTCGCGAGGGTGGTAAACGTGTGGCAGACGGCGTCAAAGAGGCCCATGCCGCACAGCTTGAGGAGAATGATTTCCAGAACCGAGAAGAGAAGATAGACAATCCAGAGGGTCTTGGCCGTATCCTTGATCCGGGGAGAGAGTTTGTCGTAGACGGGACCGGGCACCTCCGCCTTGAACAGCTGCATGCCGCCAACGCCGAGAAGGGGGAGGATGGCGATGGACAGGACGATAATCCCCATGCCGCCCAGCCACTGGGTCATGCTTCTCCAGAAGAGAATGCCCCTGGAGAGCCCCTCAATCTTCGTGAGAACCGTGCTTCCGGTGGTGGTAAAGCCGGACATGGCCTCAAAGTAGGCGTCCACGAGATTGGGGAAGGTCTGATCAAAAACATAGGGCAAGGCGCCGGCGGCGGCGCAAAAAACCCATCCCAGGGTGACGATGGCAAAGCCTTCCCGATGGCTCAGCTCTCCCTGCTCTTTGGCACCGATGGCATAGGCCGCAAGGCCGATGCTGATGGTAATCGCAATGGACCAGAGAAATGCCCGCCACCCGGCCTCGCCATAGTAAAGAGAAACAGCCATGGGGATGACCATGATACAGCCGAGCATGACCAGCAAGGCACCGAGGATCTGCAGCATGAGACGGACGCGCATAGACGACCTCAAGAAGCGTTTACAGGTTCAGCGGGACATGTCTTGATTAGAAGAACTCGAGTTTGACGGCCAGGGCTTTTTCTACCTGCTTGAGCAGCTTGGAGTGATAGAGGATCACCACCTTGTCGTCGGGCAGAATGATGTCATCTCCCCCGGGGATAATGGTCTCCTCGCCCCGGACCACGGCGGCGATAATCGCCCCCTTGGGAAACTTGACCTGGCGAATCGGCTTGTTGACGATGGACGATGTCGCCAGGGCCTGGACTTCCATGACTTCCGCCTCTTCCTCCCGTACGGTGCTGACTGAGAGAACTTTCCCTTTCCGAATGAAACGCAGGATGGCGCCGGCGGTGCTGATCCGCGGGCTGATAGCCGAGTCGATCCCGATGGAGGAGGCAATCGGGATGTATTCGGAACGATTGACCACGGCCACCACTTTCTTGGCCCCAAGCCGCTTGGCCAGCAGGGAGATGAGCATGTTGTCCTCTTCATCATCGGAAGCCGCGATGAAGACGTCGGTGCTGGAGATGTTCTCCTCCTGCAGGAGCGACACGTCGCTGGCGTCGCCGTGGAGAATGACGCTCTCGTGAAGTTGGGAGGTAAGAAACTTGCACCGCGCCTCGCTGACTTCAATGATCTTCACATTGATTTCGGACCGATCGAGCTGCTTGGCAATATTCAATCCGATCCGTCCCCCTCCCATGATCATGACGTTTTTCACCTTTTCCAACGGTTTGCCGAGAAGCCGGAAGAGGTGGCTGTATTCCCCGGACCGGCACATGGCGAAGATACGGTCTCTCACGCGGATCTCGTCTTCACCGCCGGGAACGAGGATCCGGTCATCCCGGAGGATGGCCACGATCAGGTGGGGTTCTTCCTTCGTGGAAATAGGGAGATCCTTCAGCTTGATATTCTTGGCCGGCGAATCGGAATCGACGTCAAGCCCGATCATTTGCACTCTGCCGTCGGCAAATTCGAGAAGATCGGCGGCGGCGGGCACTTTCAACAGCTGCACCGTCTTGTTGGCCACTTCGACTTCCGGGCTGATGGTAAAGTTGATCCCCAGGTGTTTCTTCCCCAGAATATCGGGCACCGCCAGATAGGCGGGATTTCGAATTCGGGCGACTTTGGTGGGAATCCCGAATTGAACGCCGGCCAGGAGACAGGAAATCATGTTGACCTCGTCACTGTTGGTGACGGCGACCAGCATATCGGCTCCCTGGGCGCCGGCCCGTTCCAGGACATCGGGATCACTCCCCTCCCCCAGTACCGTCTGAATGTCCAGGGTTTCCCGCAATTTTCGTATCTTGTCTTCGCTGTTGTCAACGAGGACGACATCGAGACTCTCTCTGGCCAGCCAGCGGGCGGTATGGTGTCCCACTTCTCCCGCCCCCACGATAATCACTCTCATCGTCTCGGCTCCTTTGCAGGGCGGCCGGGCTTCCTGGATGCAGATCGACCTCCATCGGATCCGTCATGAAGCCGTTCCCCTTTTTTCAGAAAAAGTTTGTAAATTTTCCGTTCGTCTGCAAGTTCAATTTTGAACATCACGTCTCCAATGGTGAAGCGTTCCCCCTCTTCCGGAATCCGCCGAAGATGGCGCAGGATGTATCCATTCAGTGTACGGTATCCATTTGACGGAATCCCAAGATGGAGCTGCGCGTTCAGTTCCGCCACATCGATACGGGCATCGACGAGGTACTCCTGAGGACCGATCTCCCGGAAAAGCTGGTCCTTCAGATCGAATTCGTCCTCTATCTCACCGAAGATCTCTTCCAGGATATCTTCCATGGTCACGATACCGGTGGCGTTCTCATCGGCATCGACCACGACGGCCATCATGATCTTCCGTTTCTGTGTTGCCCGGAAGAGCTCCCGCACCAGTGTGTCCTCGGGAACAAAATAGGAGCGACGGCAGTAATCCTCTATCTTCCTGCTCCGATCGACGACACGGAGCAGATCCATGGCATGGAGCACACCGACGATGCGGCGTGGGTTGCCCCGATGGACAGGAAGGCGGGTGAAGCCGCTCTGGGTCACAAGGGCCATGGCTTCCGCCAACGTCGCCTTTTCATTCAGAGAGACCACCTGCTCCATGGGCGTGCAAATCTCCCGGACCCTGATTTCGGAGAAATCGAGGATCTTCCCGATAATCCGCGCCTCTTCCACCTGACGGGTTTCGCTCCCCTGCGCGAAAGAACGGATTAACTCCAGCTCTGCGTCGGCCACAAAGGGGTTCACCCGGGCCTCCCCCATCCCCCGTCGGCTTCGGACCATATCGACCAGCCGATGGCCCACTACACTAGCAGGCCTGAGAAACCGCATCAAGCGGTAAAAGGGTATGGCCACGCCGATGGCGGTCTTCTCGGGCTTCTTATGGTAGATCACCCGGGGAATGATTTCACCGAAGACCGATACGAGAGCCAGATGGAAACAGCCCGCCAGGATGATACTGACCGCGGACGTACCGACTCCCAGGCGAAAGATGAGAAGACCAAAGAAAAGAGTACTCATCACGACCGACAGCACGGGCCCGACGATGAGGGTCTGTGATATGAGGTGAGGTTCGGAAAGAATCTGCAGGAGCGGCATGAGTGCAGGTTCATCTTTTTCCTTGTGTTCAAAGAGCATCAGCTTGTCAGAGGAGACCAGGGCAATTTCCGATAAGGCAAAGAACGCCTCCCCGAGCAGTCCAATCAGAATCCCCAGGATGTACAGGAAACTCAATAGCATAGCCGATCAGTTATCCTCTTCCAAGGGCCCCGCCGCGGCAGACAGGCCTTCCCGCCGGCTTACCAGAAGCTCCAGGATCCGCACACCTTTCGAACGGTTTACAACGATTTCAAGATTTCCATAGCGTACCTTCTCGCCCCACTTGGGGAAATGTCCGAGCTCGTCCAGAACAAACCCGCCAATGGTCTCATAGTCTTCACTTTCGATAGCACAGTCAAAAAGTTCATTGAAGTCTTCCGGTGACAGCATGGCCGATACCCGGAAGGTTCCTTCCCTTAGCCGCACTACCGGCTGCTCTTCCACGTCATCTTCATCCTGGATCTCGCCGACGATTTCTTCCAGGAGGTCTTCCAGGGATACGAGCCCCTCCACACCGCCGTATTCGTCGACAACAATGGCAATATGAACGTTCTGTTTCTTGAAATCCCGGAGCAGTTCACTCACCCGCTTGGTCTCGGGGACGTGCTGGGCGGGATGGAGCAGGGTCGTTAAGAGCTTCTGATCAAGTGAGACATTCTGGAGGAGAAGGGGCAGGAGATCTTTGACGTAAAGAAGCCCCACGATATGGTCCAGGTCGTCACGGTAAACAGGTACCCGGGAAAAGACGTGATTCTGAACGCTCTCCAGCACGGCCGCGAGGTCGGCCTCAACATCAATGCAGAACATGTCGGGACGGGGCGTCATGACCTCCTTGACCCGGGTCTCTCTGAATTCCATCACATTGTGAATCATCTCTCTTTCATAGGTCTCCCCATCCTCTCCGAGGTGCCCGGTGAAGAGCTTCTTGAAATCACGATCCCGGATAAAGGGCATTTCCAATCCCGTTCCTCCAGGGAGGAGGAGGGCGGAGGCCCATTCCAGAAGGAGACGGAAAGGCGCCACGCCGTAGTAGAACAGTTGGACCGGGACCGAGGCCCGCTGTAAGAATCGCAGCTCCCGCCCCTGTATGAGCGCCCGGGGCAGAACCCGGCCCAGATAGTGGTAGACAATCGTCAGAATGGCCAGAACCGCCGCTGTGAACCAGAACTGCCTGAAAGTCACCAGGGTCACCAGAACCAGGAAAATGAGTAAACCGCTGTGCAGGATCAACAGGGTGAGAAGGGTTTCGGCGGGCCTCTCTGACAGGAAGCGGAGAGCCGAAGCATCGCCGCTCCCGTTTAGCGTTTCCACCCCGGTGCGATCAAGAACAGAGAACGCCTTCTTCGAAGCGGAGATAAAGGCCGATATCAGTATGAGGCAAACGCAGAAAAGGGTGTATTGGTATAAGGGAATATCCAAATGGGTCCGCCCTCAATCACCTTTGAAGAGAGACAATCTCCACCGGACAAGCACCGGGAAAATGCGCTTCAAAAGGGGTGAGAATTCCAGCAGAAATCTCCTTTCTATATATCACGGCCGGGGAATGTGAATCAAGTGCTTTCACCTGCCCGGCCCCATGCCGATTGAAAATAGCCTGAGGAAATAATCACCCCCCCATATTGCATGGGTGATCGTCATGGAAAACCGCAGAAATGCCGCAGGCAGCGGGTGCCCGGCAGTCCTGGCACCCTTTTCCCGACCGAAGAGATAGGGTATTTCTCCTGCGCCCCGACACAGGCAACCTCCCGGGAAGAAGACAATGGACACCGTCAAGGATCCAACGCTGATGCCACTGCTGACTCTGCCGCCATGCGAGGGTAACGGCTGTCGACTCTATTTTCTCTCATGATTTCAACTTTTTATAGACTTGATGATTCGGCGCCGTAATTGGCATGCTCTTTGCTTATCCCATCCGTAAGTTTCTGTGTCCACATTCAATCATCCAGGAGGGAGAGATGCATTCAGGTGCTGCCACCGCGAAGAGCCGTCAGACTTCACCGGGGATTGCCCAAGATTTAGCGGCCCAGGGGGAGATCAGCCACTATGAAGCCCGAATCGACCAGTTGGAAAGAGAGGTGCGGACACTGAGAACCTACAAGAAGATGGCGGTCATCGATCACCTGACGGGCATCTTCAACCGCCGTTACTTTGATACGCGACTGGAAGAAGAGACAGCCCGCATGTCGCGACGGGGTCTCCCCTTCTCCGTCGCCCTCGTCGACATCGATCACTTCAAGCAGGTCAACGATACCCATGGACACGGCGTGGGCGACCTGGTCCTGCGGGAATTTGCCCATTACCTCAAGAACAATCTGCGCCGCGTGGACGTCGTCTGCCGAATCGGCGGCGAAGAGTTCGCGGTGATCATGCCTGAAACAGATATCACCGCAGGGCTTGTCATCATGGAACGGATTCTGGAAAAACTCCTGGAGCACCCCTTCAATATCCAGCAACTCCCGGAAATCGGCGTCAGCTTCAGCTGCGGGCTTGTTTCCAATTGTCAATCGTTCATGGACACGGGGGAAATTCTGGATGTCGCAGACCAGGCACTCTACGAGGCCAAGCGGAGCGGCAGACGCCAGGTCATGGCCCGCTGCTGCTGACCCCTTCTCTCTTCCAACACAACTTTTCTGCCGCCCGACAGACCTTGCCATGGGGCATGGCAAGGTAACGTCACCAGCTTGATGCCGCCGTGAGATGACCTCAACAAACGTGCCATGACGCCCGAAGTGTCAAAGATTGTTAGTGTCAAAGTTTGACGTTGACCGTGGAGCCGGTGGGCTGTAAAGTTAGATTTGTCACCGATAATGGCAGCCCCGCTCGGAAGGGCGGGGTCGCAGAGTTGTGAGGCCTTGGAGCAAGGTCGGTCACAACCTCCCGAAGTGGTTGAATGATTGGGCAAGGTAAAAAGCCCAGGAAAAGATACCCATCATGCCTTTGTCGGTGCGATGGGGTTTTTTTTGAAAGGCCGGACATGTTGTAGCCAAAGGTATCGATAGCCGTTTCACCTTTGCTCAGAGCAAACCAGGGGAAACCTTGGGGCGCAGAGCTTCGGGACTACGGGGCAACAGGCGTTACGAGCCGACCTGCCTTATGTCAGCCGGGCCGCCAGAGGATTCTTGCTGGCGGCCCG
>CAYUBU010000134.1:0-3958 GCA_964443105.1 uncultured Nitrospirota bacterium | reverse complement strand
GAGTACGTCTCCGCGTAATTCCTTGATCTCCTTGACCTTTCACAAAATTGGCAGTTTCCGAATTGGAAACAATTTATTGTAACCATCCGGAGGTGAAGCGTTTCCGGATGGACACTAGCCTAGGGGAGATGGGGAATGCCTCGGACCGGGACAGCGGCGCGGGCGCATCGCCGTCGTCCGGGATGAAACGATTTTTACCATCTCACCTGCGCCGAGGCAAAGACCCAACTCGCCTCCCGGGTGCCCCGCCAGGGAAAGGGAAAACCCGGGCTCCCTTGACGGCGCAAAGGAAAACGGTCATTATACAGACAGGGCTCTTTCAGATGGCCTTTTCCGAAACTCCCGTCAAGGGTGGCCGCCATGCCCCGTATCCATCTCCAGCATCTGAGCATCGACGAAATCAGGATCATTCTGGAGGAGCTGGAAAGAGCCATGGCGGCACACGACACCTGGATCAAGGACTGGCACCGGACTCTCATCTGCCGGCTTCCCATAAAAGAGGGTTATCTCTCTCGATATACCCACCGGAGGTGCGGATTCGGTGAGTGGTACTACGCTCAGACCCACACCGGACTCGGTGATCATCCCGACTTCATGGCCATCGAGAAGACCCACAAAAAGATGCACGATCAGGCCCGGTGCCTGGCCCGCAAGGCCCACCAGGGCAAGTCGATCAGCAACCACGATTACCTCGCCTTTGTGGAACAGGAATACACCCTCTCTCAGGAGCTGCTTGCCTTAAAGGAGAGCTTTCATGAGGTTCTCTCCATGTTCGACCACCTGACCGGTGTCTACAACCGGCAGGCCATGTTTCCCATTCTGTCCCAGGAGCACGCCCGGGTCCTCCGGACCGGCCAGCCCTGCAGCATCGCCATCGTCGATCTGGATCATTTCAAGCGTATCAATGACACCTACGGCCATCAGATCGGAGACCGGGTGCTTCAGAGTACGGCCCGGTATTTCGCCGACAATCTCCGCCCCTACGACTGGTTCTGCCGGTACGGCGGAGAAGAATTTCTGGTCTGCCTCCCCAACACACCGGTCGATACGGCCCAGACCATCCTGGACCGTTTCCGCAGCGGCCTGGCGGAATCACCCATCACCTGCGATGATGCCATTCTGGTCAATATCACTGTCTCTGTGGGTGTCGCGGAAATGAGTGCCGATCTTTCGCTCAAGGAAACCATTGCCCGGGCTGACAGTGCCATGTATGCCGCCAAACGGGCCGGCCGCAACCGCCTCTGCACCTGGGAAAACACCGGGAACTGTAAAACGCCGTAGGCGGCGGACCCGGGGCCTCGAAACGGCGCCCCCCGACGAGCGCGCCGGAACACCAGATTTTGGAAGGGTCCTGTGCAATAACTGGGACGAAGAACGAGCATGAACGAGAATAACATGGATTGGGAAGAGGCGCTGGCCGATGATCCCGACTTTCAGGCCCTATCCCCGAAAGAGCGGAAGCGGCTGATGGGACTCCTGGAAAGGATGCTGGCCCTCAACATCGGCGCTGTTTACGGCCATGAGGAGGAAGGGGTGCCGGACGCCGACATCGACTGCGGTCCCAGACTGGCCCAGTGCCGGGCTGTCTGCTGCACCTATCATTTCGCTTTGACCAAAGGGGAGGTTACCCGGGGCGTGGTCGCCCACGACCGGTCCCGGCCGTTTTTTGCCGCCCGAGATCCCGACGGCTACTGTACCCACCTGGACCGTGAGAGCCTCGCCTGCGCCGTCTGGGAAGAACGTCCCTTACGGTGCCGTCGATATGACTGCCGGGAAGATGGTGAGATCTGGCCCTGATCCCCTTTCCCTGAGGATGCCGCAGCTCAACTTTCTAGTCTCCGGTCACCTGAACGACCAGGTGCCGCCGCCTTGCCTTGTTGTCGAAATCGATGAAGACAATCTGCTGCCAGGTTCCCAGGGTGAGGTCCCCCTGGACCAGGGGGACCGTCAGTGACGGTTTCATCAGGGCCGCCCGGACGTGGGAGAACCCGTTCCCGTCACCCCAACGCTTGTCGTGGTCGTAGGCGATCTCTGCTGGCACCAGGCGCTCCAGCGCCTTTTGCAGATCGCCGATGACGCCCGACTCATATTCGATGGTGGTGATCGATCCTGTGGAACCGGGACAGAAGACCGTCACTAAACCGTCGGAGATTCGAGAACGGCCCGCCGCTTCGACCACCAGGGCCGAGATATCGACAATGTGGCAGAATCCCTGTGTCTCAAGGGTGATCTTTTCCCCATAGGTCATAACCGCCGATTGCCCTCCTCGGGAGTACCCCGGACCGCCTTCACAACAATGGCAGACAGAACCGCAACTTGCAGATATCGTGACCCCACCCCGGAGGCCGGCACGGGACTCACTGCTTTCGGCATCTATGCTGCTTCTGAAAGCGAACAACGGGGACTGTGATTGATAAAATATGAGAAAGGCCGTCGAATTCAGGAAGCGGCCTTTTTGTCGATCTGTCTCATAGCGGCCATGAGAAATCCAAGCATGAGGAAGGCACCGGGAGGGAGGACCATGACGAGCATGGGGAAGTAGCCTTTCCCGAAGAGGGCGATACCGAAGATACTGCCGCTCCCCAGGATTTCCCTGAGACTCCCCAGAACCACCAGGGCCAGGGTGAAACCGATTCCCATGCCGAGCCCGTCAATAAAGGAAAGGGACAGGGAGTTTTTGGAAGCGAAGGCTTCCGCCCGTCCCAGAATCACGCAATTGACCACGATGAGGGGGATGAAGAGCCCCAACGACTTGTGCAGGCCGTGGGCATAGGCGTTCATGGTGAGGTCGACAATGGTCACGAAGGAGGCGATGAGCACAATGAAGGCGGGGATACGCACCTTCTTGGGAATCACCGATCTCAAGAGGGCGACTGCCATGTTGGAGCAAATCAGCACCGCAAGCGTGGCGAGCCCCATGCCGAGGCCGTTGACGGCGCTGTTGGTCACCGCCAGGGTGGGACACATCCCGAGCAGGAGCCGGAGCACAGGATTCTCTTTCCACAGACCCTTCGTAAATTCCTTGCCCCTTGTCATGGTCCCCTCTTTTTCCGGCCTCTATCCTTGCGGCCTCGATCATGGATTTCGCGCACGACCGCCGGCCTCATCCGTCGATCTCGGCCCGAATCTTTGCACACCGGTCGCAACGCCGACGACCACCCGTCCGATGTCCCCACACCCCCGTTATGAATGCCCGGCAAACTCGGTCTTATGAAACTCGAGTCCCTTTTTGACCGCACCCACCACCGCCCGGGGTGAGATCGTCGCCCCGGTGATCTGGTCGATTTCGCCGTGGTCCTTTTTCACCTTCAGGTTGTTGGCTAGGTTTTTCCCCACCAGTCCGCCGGGGCCGCTCCCCTTGCCCGACCAGTCTTCCTCATCGGTAATCTTGGCCCCCAGCCCCGGGGTTTCAGCATGGCTGATGATCTCTATACCGGTGATGGTTCCGCCGGGGTCGACACCCATCATGATTTCGATGTTGCCCGAATAGCCGTCGGGGGCAACGACCACAAAGGCCCGGCCGACGATCTGCCCCTCCCGTTTGCCCATATAGATACGACGGATGACGTCATTTCCCTTCTTATCCTTGCCGATGATTTTGTCCGCAAAATCCTCATCGGCCTTGTTGTCGTATTCCGGAAGGACCGCCCGAATGGCGCGGCGAACCTCTTCGGCCTTGGCCTCGGCGATGGGCCCCTTGGTCACATCGTAGACCTGGGCCAGGATGCCCGCGGCAGTGGCGCAGAAGATTGCCAAAACCAGAATCATTCTGAGAATATCACGCATCGTTTCCGCTCCCCGAGCCTACTGCTGGACCGCCGCCGGGACCGTACCGAAGGTTCTCGGCTTGATCCAGCGGTCGATGAGCGGCGTCGCCGCGTTCATCAGCAAAATCGCAAATGAGACCCCTTCCGGATATCCCCCCCAGTAGCGGATCATCATGGTGATCACCCCGCAG
>CAYUBU010000133.1:0-8830 GCA_964443105.1 uncultured Nitrospirota bacterium | reverse complement strand
GCGCGCTACGGCACTCGAATACCTCCGTATTTGCGAATAGGGCCACCAGGTCAGGAAATTCTCTGCAACGCCGCATGTGGCAGCTTATCCGGCACCGTAATAGCTTTTCTCATGCAATTACCGGGTTAAAGCCTTCGCCATTTCCTCGAAGATGTCGACGAGCCTTACCACTCCAACAACATTGCCGTTTTCCACGACGGGGAGCACGACCGTGTCCCGGAGGATCATCAGATAGGCCGCCTTCGCGATGGGATCGGTCGTCCTCACCGGTTCTTTCACCTTGTCCATGATCTCCTTGACCTTGGCCTTGGCTTCCACCCGGCACTGCTCAGAAAACTGGTCCTGCCAGAGGTGGGCCAGGGCCGGGAATTCCGTTTCCAGTCCCTGATAGGGTTGATGACCCTTCTGCGGCAGTTTCGATTTCAGAAAGCCCGGTCCCAAAGCCCGGACCATCCCCTTCATAGTCAGGATACCCTTCAGATGGCCGTCTTCATCGACCACCAGAACGGCCCGGTAGCCTTTCCCTTCCTCGGCGTGCAGCCGGTACAGAAGGGTAAAGGCTTCCCCAAGCTCGGCTTCAGGACCGATATGGGGATACTCGGCGATGGGGACATACAACTCGTGAATCTCCTTTTTCGCGAACATAAATACCTCCTTATCCTGGTTAGCCAATCAAGTGGGTCCCACAGCTGCGCTGGTTTATGGAAAGGCTGTTATCATTGCCGCAACCGGGCAATGCCGGCCGGAATTAAAGCACCGGTCTCAAAGGGAATGATCATTCCGTTGATGCGTCGGGAAGCACCACTGCATTAATGTAATTCAAGGGGTGTTCGCAAGTCAACAAGATTTGGGTCGTGGTACACGGTTACCGCGGCATTGCTTTTCCGTCGAGAACCAAGTAAATTCGGGGATATGGGGAGGTTCCACGTTCAAGGAGGCAAAGAGAAAAAAAAGCCGTTGATTCCTCAACGGCGATACCTTATAATTCGGAAGTTCAAAAGATGGTGGGACCTCGCAGAATCGAACTGCGGACACGAGGATTTTCAGTCCTCTGCTCTACCGACTGAGCTAAGGTCCCACCAAGAGCGGATACTATAGAGAATCTCGGGAAACACTGTCAAGGGGAAAATGCAATGAAGAAACAGACCCCGGCAACAAAAGTGTCACACACCATACGAAAAGCCCTCCTTCAGGATGTGAAGTCCATGCAGGGACTGATCAACCAGTTTGCCCGGGAAGGCAGTATGCTCTCACGGTCCCTCAGTGAAATGTACGACAACATCCGGGATTTCCATGTTTGCGAAGTGGAAGGCAGGCTGGTTGGTGTCTCAGCGCTTCATGTGGTCTGGGAAGACCTGGCGGAGATCAAGTCTCTGGCCGTGGTTCCCAATCTGCAGGGGCAGGGGCTCGGAAGCCTTCTGGCCCGGGCCTCCCTGGACGACGCGAAGGAGATGCGGGTCCGGCAGGTTTTTACCCTCACCGATAAGCAGGGGTTCTTCAAGAAGATCGGTTTTCACCACGTGGACAAGAGTGTCCTGCCACAGAAGGTCTGGGGCGAATGCATCAAGTGTGTCAAATTCCCCGACTGCGACGAAGTGGCCATGGTTTACGATATTCAACCGAGTCCCAACGGGTAGATAGGGGAAAGCGTCATGGATCCCAGCGAATGGAGCAAAGAAATTCTGGAAAGAACCCTCAAGCACCGGGTGGATCATGCCGAGGTCTATCTCTTGTCGTCGACGGCCACGACCGTGGAGGTAAAAAAGCAGAAGGTTGATGCCTTCGTATCGGCTTCCTCTATGGGTGCCGGTGTTCGAGTTTTCCATGAAGGGCGGCTCGGGTTCTCCTTTGCTGCCCTTTCCGACGGATCAGAAATCGATGCCGTCGTTCAACATGCGGTGGACGGGGCTCGTTTTACCGAGCACGATCCGGGCAACGTCATGGCTGAAACTGGGATGCCCTCAAACAAGGAACTGGAGATCTTTGATCCCCACCTGGCGCAGGTGACGGAGGAAGAAAAAATCAACCGGGCCATGACGCTGGAAAAGAGCGCCGTGAACACCGACAGCAGAATCCAGGTGGTTCGTAAAGCATCTTACGGCGATACGGACTACACCGTTTATATCTCCAATTCTAAAGGACTGAACGCCTCCTACCGGGGAACGAGCTGTTCGTCCAGCATCATGCTCATGGCCGGTGACGGCACCGACCAGGAAATGGGGTGGGACTCAGACGGCAAGCGTTTCTACTCGCAGATCGATGTGGAAGCCATTGGGAAAGCAGCTGCCCGGAATGCCCTGGAACAGCTCGGGGCACGGAAGCTTCCCACGGTCAAGGCGCCTGTCCTCTTTACGCCTTTATCGGCGGTGAATTTTCTGGAAGTGCTGGTGTCCGCCTTCTCAGCCAATTCGGTTCAGAAGGGCAAGTCACTGTTTCAGGACAGGGTAGGGGAGAAGGTTGCCTCGCCCGTTGTCACCCTCGTCGACGACGGTCTCCTTCCCCGAGGACTCGGATCGGCACCCATGGATGATGAAGGTGTTCCCATGCAGCGCAAAGCCCTCATCAAGGAGGGTGTACTCCAGGGGTTTCTCCATAATACCTACACCGCCGCCCGGGAAGGCACGGCCTCCAGCGGCAACGGGGTCCGCAGCGGCTATGGGTCTACACCCTATGTAGGTCCCACCAATCTCTATATCGAAAAGGGGGAGCGTACCAGGGACCAGCTCCTCCAGGATATGGGCCGGGGTCTCGAAGTTCGGGAAATCATGGGCATGCACACCGCCAATCCCATCTCCGGGGATTTTTCCGTCGGCGTCTCGGGAGTCTGGATCGAGAACGGGCAGCCGGCCCATCCGGTTCGAGGGGGCGCCATCGCAGGCAACTTCGTCGATCTGCTTCAGCGGATCGAAGGGATCGGCAATGATCTCCGTTTCTTTGGGGCTGTCGGTTCTCCCAGTCTCCTGATCGGCAACCTTTCGATTAGTGGTGAATAGGATGAAAGATTCGGCTCTAAAAAGAATACAGAAGTCCTTTATCCGGCTTCTCACCCTTGATCTCGATGAGTACTCCAAGTTTCGCGCCTGGGTCATCCAGCAGATCAAGATCTCCTATTATGTGGCCCTGGAATTCATCCACGACCGCTGTCTCATTCGGGCATCTTCTCTGACTTACACCACCATTCTTTCGGTGGTTCCCCTCATGGCGGTCTCCTTTTCCTGGTTCAGCCGGATGAAGCTGTCTGAGGAGCAGGTTCAGAACTTTCTGAACCAGTATCTCTTTCCCAACGCCGATCTCTTTAATACCATACAGACTAACATCGAGGTATTCTCCGAAAACACGGCTGCCCTGAGTACCTTCGGTACCCTCTTTCTCTTCATCACGGCTTACTCCATGATCAATACCATGGAAAAATCGTTCAACGACATCTGGCATGTTACCGAAACCAGGAGCCTCTGGGAAAAGGTCAGTTCTTTTTGGATGGCCCTCACCCTGGCCCCCGTACTCATCGGGCTCTCCCTCTTCATGACGGCCCGACTCAAAGGACTGCCGGTCCTGGGGACGGTGCTCGAGTTCCCCATCATCAAAGCGACGCTCGTCTATCTGATTCCTTTTGTCATGATCTGGCTGGCCTTCTTCATGCTCTACAAGCTCCTCCCTTACACCCACGTGAAAACCGCTGCCGCCATGGGCGGGGGACTGGTCGGTGCCGTACTCTTCACGCTCGGCAAATGGGGATTCGGTCTTTACATCACCCACTTTGCCTCCTACAGCAAGATTTACGGCGCCCTGGCCGCAGTCCCGGCCTTTCTGCTCTACCTGTTTTTGGTCTGGATCATCGTTCTTCTGGGTGGTGAGTATTCCTATGTGCTCCAATACCCCGAACTCTATGAGAAGGGCGCCTCCGGCGACCCCAAGCCGGAGAATTATAAGGGATACTACGCCCTAGGGGTGATGATGGAGATTGTTCGGCGATTCCGGGAAGGGGAGCCGTCGGCTGGCACCTTAGAGCTCTCTCAGAGAACCGGGATCTCCTACGAATTCACCGAGCATCTGCTCAACGAACTCAGGTCGTCGGGGCTGGTCCAGCGCCTGGAAAAAGAATATGCCTTCACCCCCGGCCGGGATCCCCACCACATCAGCACGGCCGACGTGGTGGAAGCGGTGCGGGGCAAGCTGCTCCAGGTGCCGCCGTCCCTCGACTCGCCGGAGCGGCGGGTCATTCAGAAAGTCTTCAATCTGGGCGGGACCGCCTTTGAAGAGCACCTGGGGAAGACCAGTCTCTACGTCCTGCTGGAGGAGACCGAAGCGGCAGCGGCGACGATCGACCGGGAGAGTTCATTGAGAGAAAAGTCTGTTGTTCCCATAGACGGAAAATAGCAGGGGCCCTATGTCGCAGGTTCGATTATTACCGGAGACGCTGATCAACAAAATAGCCGCCGGCGAAGTGGTGGAACGGCCCGCGTCCGTTGTGAAAGAGCTGGTGGAAAACGCCATGGATGCCGGGGCCGCAGACATCCGGGTCGACCTGGAAGAGGGGGGTAAGCGTCTCATCCAGGTCCAAGACAACGGTTCCGGCATGAATCGGGACGATGCCCTGCTGGCATTTGAAAGACATGCCACGAGCAAGATCGCGAGCCTGGCTGATCTGGAACGGATTGCCACCATGGGCTTTCGGGGTGAAGCCCTCTCGAGCATCGCTGCGGTCTCCATGGTGACCCTCACGACCTCCGACGGCAGTCAGCCGGAGGCGACGGAAATCAGCATTCACGGGGGTATCGTCCAGCACGTGCGGGACGCCGGGCGAGGGCAGGGGACAACCCTGGAAGTGCGCAACCTCTTTCATAACACGCCGGCGCGGAAGAAATTTCTCAAGACCGCCGAAACCGAATTCTCCCATATCGCGGGGATCATGAACGACATGGCTCTGGCTCATCCGGAGATAGCCTTCAGTCTGCGCCACAACGGGCGGAGCCGTCTCAAAGTCTCTGCCACCGATTCCATCGTCGAGCGGGCCCACCAGATCTTCGGGAAAGAGATGCGGGAAAACCTCATGGGCGTGGAGGAGGCCCGGGAAGGACTACACCTCTTTGGTCTCGTTTCAATTCCCGGCTACACTCGCGCCAGCGGTACGCAGATCAATTTCTTTGTGAACCGCCGGCCGATCAGAGACAACACCCTTCGTCATGCCGTCTACAGCGCCTACGAAACGCTTCTCATGAAAGGGCGCCATCCGGTCGTTTATCTCTTTATCGACATCGATCCCGCCATGGTGGACGTGAACGTCCATCCCACGAAACGGGAGGTCCGATTCGCCGATGCCCGTTCGATACATGGATACCTAAGGGACGGAGTCAGAAAATCGGTACAGAGCTACGGCCGGGAACCTCTGGAAACCTCAACCATTGACCAGCGGAGCCATCCCAGAGAAGCGCAGGTAAGGGAAGCCGTGGAGACCTATATGCGCACCGCACCCCGGGGCGAACGGCCGATCCTGAAGGGACCCCAAAGCGGATATGGGTCGCCGAAGCGAAGCACTCAGGACCGTCCTGAGACAAGACCGGGGGCCCCCGCACCGCCGGTTCAGACGCTCTTTGAGCAAAGTCTCGTACCCATCGGGCAGATCGCCGACTCCTTTATCATTACCCAGGACAAGGACGGCCTCATTCTGGTTGATCAGCACGCGGCCCACGAACGGATCCTTTTTGAACGGTTCAAGAAGGACTATCACCGTTCCAAGGTTCCCGTGCAGCGGCTCCTGGTGCCGGTCAACGTGGAATTGTCTCAAAAAGAGGGCCTCCTGCTGACTGAACACGGAGAGCTCTTGTCACGTCTTGGAATCGAAACCGAGGATCTGGGGCATGGCACCTTTACCGTGAAATCCGTCCCCATGTGGGTGGCCGATACGGACGCCCCCGATCTGATTCGGGGCGTTCTCCTGGAAATAGACGCTCTTGAACAGGCCGGCGATCTGGACCGGCACCTCGACCGCGTCATTCATCTCTTCTCCTGCCGCGGCGCCGTCAAGGCCAACAGTCGAATGAAGCGGGAAGAAATGGAGAAACTTCTCAATGACCTGGGCGACGCCGACTCTCCCCATACCTGCGAGCACGGCCGCCCCACGATGATCCGCATTGATCTTAATGAAATCGAAAAACGCTTCAAGCGGCACTAGCCGCACCAACCCTGCAGGCGGCAGGCAACCGATTCTTCTTCTCGTCGGTCCCACGGCGGTGGGGAAGACCGAATTCGGTATCCAGCTGGCCGCCCATCTCGACTCCGAGATTATCGGGGCCGATTCCATGCAGATCTATCGCTTCATGGATATCGGGACGGGAAAGCCGACGCCGGCGGAACGGGCTCAGGTCCCGCATCACCTGGTCGACTTCGTTCATCCCTCGGAAAGCTACAGCGCCGGACGATTCTATGTCGACGCAACCGCCGTCATTGGAGACCTCCATAACCGGGGAAAGGTGCCGCTCATTGTGGGAGGGACGGGGCTCTATATTCGGGCTCTCACTGACGGACTCTTTGCCGGACCCGAAGCCGACGAAGAGGTTAGAAAGAAACTTAAAGAACTTGCTTTAAAAGACGGGCCGAACACCCTGCACGAAAAGCTGGAAGAGGTGGACCCGGTCTCGGCCAAGCGTATTCATCCAAACGATGAACGAAGACTGATTCGGGCACTGGAGGTCCATGCGATCACCGGCAAACCAATCTCCACGCTCCAGGAACAACAGCGCGCATCCCACGAGGCGGCATACCGATTCATTTCTTTTGGGCTTACCATGAGCCGCAACAGGCTCTATGCCCGTATCGAGGACCGGGTGGATCGCATGATTGAGATGGGCCTAGCGGACGAGGTGAGAAGCCTCCTGAAGATGGGCATTGAACCATCGGCTGTTTCCATGCAGGGGCTAGGGTATAAGGAGATGATTCCCGTGGTCAAGGGGCGACAAACGCTCCATGCAGCTGTGGAACTGATGAAGAAGGAGACTCGCCACTTCGCCAAGCGGCAGATGACCTGGTTCCGTGCTGATAAGCGAATTGGATGGATCGACATCGGTTCCTCCCGCGACCGAGAGTCAGCCGCAGCCTATCTGATTAGTGAAAGCGACAAAATCCTTTCCAACACTGAAAGCCCAACATCAAAATAACCCGCTAAATAGTCGTTTTATATGCCGAATAAAATTCGCAGAACATTTCAAGTAAAGGTTTAAGTATAATCGTTTGCCCATCGCCAAAACAGCCATAAAGCGTCCGATAAGATATATTATGTTAACTTCAGTGCTTGTGCACGTTACTCGCCTGTATGGCACGCTTCTCCTCTCTCTGGTAACGAAAAAGTCCGCCACGGGTGAAACAAAAGCCTCAGCGCATTTAAAGAGAAAGTGCATGCGTTACTGGCTCGAGGTCAAATGTCGTGCAGGATCGAATAGGAAGATTGAGTGGTCTTCTTGGATGGAATTCTACGAAAATTCTCAGAACGGCCGGTCTTTTCCTGCCGGAGATTCAAGGGAGCGGATAAAGGACAGATGCAGAGGTTAGGGGCGCCCGACTCTGGCTACCGCCCTGCCCCGTGTCAATGCTCAGTGAAAAATGTTTCCGGTTGCAGTCCAGGCAATTGTACCACTGGTCTAGTTTGCAAGTAGTCCGTTCGGATCAGGAGAAATCCACGGAAAAACTTCTTGTAAATTTCTGAGGCGGTCGATATTATGGGCGGCGAGGCTAAGCCGATTATCAAGTACTTGATGGAACGCGTTGTAATAAGTTGGAAAAGGAGGTCATATGTCGATATATAAAGTCGTCTTAGAGCCATGTGATGAAGGGGGTTATGTGGTCTCCTGTCCGGCCCTTCCCGGATGTCATTCCCAGGGAGAGACCAAAGAAGAAGCTATGGCAAACATAAAGGAAGCAATTGAAGGCTGCCTCGAGGTCCTCAATGAGCAGGCACATTCGGATCGAGACGATGCCGAGGTCCTTGAGGTAGCAGTGTGACTAAACTCCCCTCCATCTCCGGCATGAGAGCTCGCCGTGTCTTTGAGAAGAACGGCTGGGTCTTTAAGCGCCAAAAGGGAAGCCACATGATCCTGACCAAGACAGGACTTCGAACGACCCTTTCAGTTCCCAATCACAAGTCCCTGAAAGAACCACTTCTTAAAAGATTGATCAAAGATGCAGGAATGACAGTGGAGCAGTTCAAAGAAATGCTCTGATTGTCACCGGCACCAGATTTTATACGGGGTCACAAATCATCCTGTTTGAACCTGGCCTAGCAATTATGTCTGCAGCAAATATAGACCTCCGGGATTGGGAGGCAACTATTAATAATGCCTAGCAAAAAACTTATTATAGCGACACTAATTATTGTTTTGGGATTGTTTGCCTTTCGTTGGCTAGCGCTAAATTGCAAAATAGATAAATGTTTAGATAACGGAGGGCGCTGGAATTATGAGCAAGGAATTTGTGAGAGGCAATGAAGTAATGTGCCTGATAGACAATGGAGTACAAGGAGGTTGAGATTTTCTTCTCCACCAAGCCAAATACCTATTGCCCCGAGGACACCAAAAGGGAGAGGCAAAGTATGCGGTTTAAACAACCGTCTTTCTTGTCTTGACAATGAAGAGACGTTTAGGGGTGGCAGTGAACTAATCAACAACGTCCCCTCAGGGTTCCCTGGCGCTATATAACCTTTCGGCTCACGCCCTACTCGCCTTCCCCTTCTGTACCAATCTCACTTGCATTTCCATTCCTTGATCCGTTCCTCAACTCCTGCCAGTTCCTTTTTCAACTTGTCCAGGTATTTCTCCAGCCCTTCCCGCTTCTCTTCGGT